>NZ_LGVB01000014.1:0-27466 GCF_001270375.1 Clostridium sp. DMHC 10 | reverse complement strand
AAATTTAGCTTAAATCAGTTTTTAATGGCTATCTCACTTGCGCTTGATTTTGTTGAAATAGATATAAGAGGAAGAAGTACAAATCATGGTAAAAGAGTTGCATACGCATCTTTAAGAATAGCTGAAAAAATGGGGTTTAAAAATAAAGACTTATATGATATAGTTTCACTTGCTATTTTACATGATAATGGTATATGTGAGGCAAGCAGTAATAGCTTGAAAGGCGAAATAAATGAAGAAGAACATAGAATAGATCACTGCATAATAGGGGAAAATAATATCGTGAATTACCCATTTTTAAAGAAAAGGAAAAATATAATAAGGTATCACCATGAAGCATATGATGGAAGCGGATTTTATAGGCTTAAGGGATCTGAAATTCCGTTAATATCACAAATTATATTTTTTAATGACTATTTGGAAAATAAATTTGAACTTGATAAAATAGATGCTAATAACAGAAGAGAAATATGTAATTTTGTAAAAGAGATGGGTGGAAAAATATTTAATCCAGAAATATGCAGCATATTTTTAGAAATATTGAATAATGAAAGTTTTATACTAGATTTGAAAAATAATTTTATAGATATGGCATTAAATAGCAGAATGAATGAATTTTATTTAGATTTAAGTTTAGAGGAAATACTTAATATAACTGATGTTTTTTCAAGAATAATAGACTCAAAGTCAAAATTTACGAGAAGGCATTCTAAAGGAATTGCAGAAAAAGTTGCTACTATGGCTGATTATTATGAGTATGATAAAGAGCAGAAAATAAAGCTCATTATTGCTGCTAATTTACATGACTTAGGCAAGCTTGCTATTCCCAATAGTATACTTGACAGTCCTAAAAAGCTTACTGAAGATGAGTTTTATATGATAAAATCTCATACTTATTATACTAGAGCAGCTTTGTCACAAATCAATGGTTTCGAAGATATAACAGAATGGGCTTCAAACCATCATGAAAAATTAAATGGTTTTGGCTACCCTTATGGAAAAAATGGAGACGAGCTAGATTTTAATTCAAGATTAATGGGGTGCATAGATATCTATCAAGCGCTTACAGAAGAAAGACCATATAGGAAACCTTTAAAACATGATACAGTTATGAGTATAATGAACGATATGGTACAAGGGGATATATAGATAAAATTATAGTTAAAGATATTGATTTTGTTTTTTCAAAATAGACATGCATTGAGAATATTGTCTTAAAATCATTTTTAGTTGGTATATTTATTTTTTAAATGAGTTATGTTATAAATAAAATTTTCATGCTTTTTAAGCTTTAATTAAAACTATCGAAGTAAATCGTTATTCTTGACAAAGTAGGTGAATGGTGAGAAAATTTTATTAAGTTTAATATATTTTATCTCTGATTGTAGTAAATGTATTAACTCTAGGAAGTAGTAGTTTGAGGAAAAAAGTTGAAGAAGAAGCAGTGAAGCTATTGCCATAGTTTGTTCTACAGGGGAAGGAACAGCTTTGAGATTAAAAGAATTGGTTGAAAATATTATTCTAAATACTAAAAAAGTTCAAATAGAGGTTTTCATATAAGTGCGGCCAACATTGGAGATAGTATAAAATAATTGTTTCTGTTGGAGTATAAACTAAAATCAAGGGACGTTTTTATTTCAACTGAAGAATTAATTGATGGGCGTTTGAGAAGAAATACTCGTGAATATAATAGAAAGTAAAAGTTTTTTCTGTGGAAACAAAGCATGGATTAAAGTATAATGGACATCTAAAAAAGCTAAATATAAAAAGACCAATATAATTAAAGAGTTAAATGTAATATAAAAAAAGCTTTAAATACAGCATTAACAGATGAGGGAATATTTTATTTAGCAGAAGAGATTTGATAAAATTCAATAGCTTACTTTTTAAAAGCACAGGAAAATAATAAATGTTTAATATTATTTTTCTGTGTTATTTTATTAATGCAAATAGGGAAAAATTTTTCTATACACTTACTTGGCACAATAATTGTTGAAAATAATGGTAAATAGGCATCATTTATAAATTGGAGGTGCAAACATGGTAGCAATAATAGTTGGAACTCATGGAGATTTTTCACAGGAGATATTAAAATCTGCTGAAATGATATTTGGAAAGCAAGAAAATGTTTCAGCGGTTACTTTTAAACCAGGTGAGGGACCTGATGATCTTTTAAAAAAATACAAAAGGGAAATAGAAAAATTAGACTGCAAGGATGGAATACTTTTTATGGTAGATTTATTTGGAGGAAGTCCGTTTAATGCAGCAAGTAGAGTAGTTACTGAAAACAAAAACATGGATATAGTTACTGGTGTTAATTTGCCAATGCTGCTTGAAGTATATGGTGCTAGAGCTTTTTCTAATGTTAAAGATTTGGTAAACATAGGGAAAAAGGCAGGGAATGAAGGAATCAAATCCTTAAAAGAAGTTTTTTTACAAGAAAATGATGAGGAAACATTATAAAAAACTAAATGGAGGGATTACGAATGAACATTAAATATTCATGTACGAATGTAGATTTATAAATGTTATACTAAATGATTGTTAATGCGGCAGTCCCTTTTGTTTTTGTATTTATAATCAATATAAATACATGTATTTACATATAAGTGATAACAATGTATAATTAGAGTAAAATTAGTAATTTACTAAATAAAGGGGATCAAAATGAAAAAAATTAAAAAATGTCTGTGTTTCTTACTTGTTTTGACTATTTGTATGATAGCTAAACCTAACTATTTTGTTAATGCTGAGACTATATCAACTAATAATATTGATTTATCAATCACGTTCAGTAATCATAGTATTAACTATGATGTAGAAAAACTAGTCACCCAAAATGGTGGACAAGTTCTTTCTGAATTTCCCGAAATTGGTGCTCTAAAAATTAAATGTAGTGATGCGTTAGTACCAAAGATTTTAAATTGCGAAGGTGTAGATTCTATTTCTCCTTCACTAGAAATGAAATTACCATCTGAAAAGGTTGTAAACTATAATGAAGAAAAGAGTGTTTCAAGTGAAACTGCAGATTTATATGAAAAATATCAGTGGGATATAAAAAAAGTAACTAATAATGGAGAAAGCTATAAACTTGGAACTGGAAATCATAATGTAGTTGTGGGAATAGTAGATACAGGCGTAGATGAGAATCATCCTGATTTAAAGGCAAATATATTGGGTGGAGAAAATTTTGTGCCATCTGGATACAATGGTGATAATACTGAAACGGGAGATAAGAATGACATACAAGATAGAAATGGTCATGGTACTCATGTAGCTGGAACAATAGCAGGAAACGGAAGGATAAAAGGTGTTGCTCCTAATATTGGAATTAAATCTTACAGAGTTTTTGGAAAAGGAGATACTACTGATACATCAATTATAGTTGCTGCCATAATTAAAGCGACAGATGATGGAGTTAATGTTATTAGTTTAAGCTTAGGCGGTTATGGATTAAAAGGAAAATGCTTTTGGAAAAACCCTCAGACTGGGGAGGTAAAAAGAGTAGGAAATGACTTAGCAGATATGGAGATATATAAGCGTGCTATCCAATATGCTATAGATCATAATGTAGTTGTAGTTGCAGCAGCAGGGAATGAAGCTCTAAATTGTCATGATAAAAAAAGCGTTACAAACTATATAAATAGTACGACTACTGATAAGTCATTTACTTATGAAGGATTAGGATATGAATTGCCGGGAACTGTTAAAGGTGTTATAGGGGTTTCAGCTGTTGGACCAACTAATAAATTAGCTTCATATTCTAATTATGGAGAAAACTTTGTAGATGTAACAGCACCTGGTGGAGATCTTTTAAATGCTGATGGATCTGATTATTATGATTTATGTTTAAGTTCATACATTAATGGAGGATATGCTTTTGCTGCGGGCACTTCTATGGCAACTCCAAAGGTTTCAGCTATAGCAGCACTTACAATATGTAAATATGGCAATATTGGACCGAAGGAAATATCTAAAAAAATATATAAGAGTTGCGAAAAGTTAGATAATGACCCTTCTGGAGAATATTATGGGCATGGGTTAGTAAATGCTTATAATTTACTAAAATGATGAAGTAATAATAGTAGAAATACTGGATTTTAAGCGTGGAAAAAGCCAACCGAAAGGGGGGCTTTTTTGTGTGTGGCAATATAGGTTGTATTTAGCTTTAGTGATTGCAGCATTGTTTTACGGTCTTGATTATGACGCATTATATGAATATTTAAAGCATAATGTACTTGTTAATACTTCTATAATATGGTAACATTGGTATCGGATAAATATATAAATGAGGGATATATTAATGAAAAAAGATATGATTACAATCTTTTTATTATCATCTTTGCTAATTTTATTATCAGGGTGTAATACTACTGAAGCAAGTATAAGTAGGAGATGCAGTTCAAGGATTACAGAAAATTCAAGTGTAAGTTTTTCAGCACAAAAAGGTGATAAGATTAATATTAAATATGACTCCAAGGTTGAAAAGGGAGATTTAGAAATACAATTAATTGATATAAATAAAGATGTAATAAAGAACTTTGAGACAAATTCAAAAGGAAATAGAAAGATAAAAATAAATAAAACCGGAGAATACATTCTTAGAGTTAGCTTAGATAGATTTAAAGGAAATGTTAATGTGAAAGCCCAAAAATAAACTTAAGAAAGGAATGATTGATATGGCAATTGCAGAGGCTACAATAGTACCTGTTGGAACAAGTTCAACAAGTTTAAGTAGTTATGTTGCAGCTTGCGAAAAGGTGCTTCAGGATGAGACTAGAATAAAATATGAACTTACTCCAATGGGAACAATTTTTGAAGGAGAGCTTGATGTGATTTTAGAGGTTATAAGAAGAATGCATGAGGTTCCTTTTGAAAATGGAGCTAAAAGAGTAGAAACTTACATAAAAATTGATGATAGAAGAGATAAAAAGTCAACTATGAGTCAAAAACTAGACTCTGTTAGGGAGAAATTAAAGTAATTAATGAAAAAATAGTGCTTAATGTAAGAAAGGGAATTGGAAAGTTATTATTTGATTATATAGAATAATGGAATTAGATTTATAATTGAATTGTCTTAAAAAATAGGTGTTAAGTTAATAGCGCCTATTTTTGCTTTCGCATTATATTATTTATGTGCAGCATTTGGAATATTAAATAAAATTAATAAATCTAAGTGATAATTTTAGGAGAGTGCTTACTTAAGGTTCTAGAAGGATAATGGGTCTGAAGACCCAAACCCCTTATATGTAAAGAGAGCATAACATTTTGTTAAGAAGGATAATGGGTCTGAAGACCCAAACCCCTTATATATAAAGAGAGCATAACATTTTGTTAAGAAGGATAATAGGTCTGAAGACCCAAACCCCTTATATATAAAGAGAGCATAGCATTTTGTTAAGAAGGATAATGAGTCTGAAGACCCAAACCCCTTATATATAAAGAGTTGGGATGGTTTAAATAAAGCTTTATAAATCTTAGATGATAAATCGTAAAAGTCTTAGAGAATTTAATCTGTTTGAGCGTATGCGAGTTATTAAATTCTCTTAGATTTTTAGGATTTATCGTCTTAGATTTATTAGCTTTATCTAATATCCCAAATCAATATCACCTCGCTAAATTCCAATTTATCAGTATAAACTTAGTATTAGTCATCTCAATCTTTCAACTTATTTATCTATAATTATGCTGTGCAGCTGTCGCAATCCTCAACTGTAAGTGATTTAGATCTAACATAATAAATGCTCTTTATTCCAAGCTTGCATGCCTCAATGTATAAATTCATAAGCTGTCTCATTGTATAATCAGTTGTTATATACAGGTTAAAAGATTGAGATTGATCTATGTGCCTCTGTCTTATAGCATTTGCTTTAACACATAATTCTTGGTTTATATTATAAGCCGAGATATAAAACCAATAATTATCCTGACAAAGATTTGGTGCAGTCTTTGGCGTAATACTTCCTTTCTTCTCTTCCATCCAAAACCTCGACATAACCGGATCAATTCCTTCAGAAGTTCCTGCAATAGTTGCTGTAGAGCCATTAGGTGCGACTGCCATAAGATAACCATTTCTAATTCCATATCTTTTTATTTCATCGTATAAATCCTGCCATTTAGCAGCTTCATAGCCTCTTATCTTAAAGTAGTCACCATTATCCCAGTCAGACCCTTTAAAAAGTTCGTATGCCCCCTTTTCCTTTGCAATATTCATAGATGCCTTTATTGCATAGTAATTTATTTTTTCATAAACTTTATTTGTAAATTCAAAATGTGCATCACTAGTCCAAGGAATTCTATTGTTTGCGAGCATGTGATGATATCCGCTGGTACCTAGCCCTATACCTCTATACCTTTTATTTGTAATCTCTGCAAAAGGAACTGAATAATAATTTAAGTCAATGACATTATCCATAGCTCTTATTTGAGTTTCAACCACATACTCAAGTTCTTTATCGTCATTAACATCTACATTTCCAAGAACTATAGACGAAAGATTGCACACAACAAAATCTCCCGCTTTAGTCCTTTGAACTACAATTTTATCTCCATTCTCATCTGTTATTTCTTCCTGCAATATATCCATTGAACTCATGTTTTGCATTATTTCGGTACATAAATTTGACGAATATATCATTCCTTTATGCTTATTAGGATTCATTTTGTTTACAGTATCCCTATAAAAAGCAAATGGAGTTCCCGTCTCTGCTGCACTTTTTATTATAAGTCTAACTATATCCTTGACTGACATAACCCTTTTAGCAATTCTATCATCATCTACACATTCCAAATATCTTTTTTCCCATTCATCACCATAAAAGTCTTCGAGACAGTAACCCTTAACTGTACTTATTTCATGCGGACACATCATATACCAATTAGCATCAATATTTTCTTCTGCAAGCTTCCAGAAAAGATCTGGATAACATACTCCAGGGAAAACATCATGAGCTTTTTTTCTATCATCTCCATTATTTGTTCTAAGCTGAAGAAACTCTGGCAAATCCTTATGCCAGGCATCTAGCCAAACAGATACACTGCCATTTCTAACTCCAAGTTGATCCACTGCTACTGCTGTATCATTAAAAAGCTTAACCCATGGAATAACTCCTGCCGATGCTCCTTTAAAACCTCTTATAGAAGAACCCATCGCTCTTACCTTCCCAAAATACACACCCATTCCCCCACCAAATTTTGATACATTAGCAAAGTTATCTAGCGATTTATATATTCCCTTTAAGCTGTCATGTACTGTATCTATAAAGCAAGAGCTCAATTGATAAAACGGCTTTCTTGCATTTGACATAGTTGGCGTTGCCATAGTCGCTTTAAGCAACTCAAAACATCATAAAACCTTTTAGCAAAGTAAACCCTTTTTTCATTTTTTTCTGGAATAGCAAGATGCATTGCTATTCCCATAAACATCTGCTGCGGGAGTTCAATTATTTTTCTATTAAAATCCTGAATTAAATATCTACTTGAAAGCAGTTTTATCCCACTATAAGTAAATAAAAAATCTCTATCCTCTTTTATGTATTTTTCAAGTTCATCTACATCAGCCTTTGAATAGTTGTCTAATATATACTTTCCGTATAAACCTTTTTCCGTTAATTCTAAGATAAAATCATAGAAATTTTCATACAAGCTTCTTTCTTCTAATATGTTTCTATTTTCCCTTACTTCATCATATAACTTTATTATGTATAATCTTGAGGCACAATCAAGCCATTTAGGTTCAGTAGGCGTCGTAAGTTCCAAACAAACTTGAATAATTGAATTAATCATATCGTTACTGCTCATGTTTTCTCTCAAGATATGTTTAAGTGAATTTAAAAGTTTTTCTTTAGTATATATCTCTCTTTTAACATCTATTGCATTTAATGCTTCTTCACATAGCTTCACTAAATTTCTCATTTCAGTATTCCTCCACAACATCTAGTACATATATCATGCTTATGCATATCAAACCACAATATATTGATATATATATTATAGTATTGGCTTCAGCCTTTTGTAAAATAATCTTTGAAGGCAAAATCATCGATTAAAGTATACCATTATCGTATACTTTAATTTTTCTTAAGTTTATTCCAATAGTTTCATAGTTTTAAAACTATTGCTTGAAAATTTAATAACTTTGTTGTACTATAACCTATAATAAAACTTATAGGAGGCTATTTACATGTTTAAAGAAGTGGAAATTAAAGAATTACAATTTAATCCTTTTACAAAAATAGGAAATGAATGGATGCTTATAACAGCAGGTACTAAAGAAAAATTTAATACAATGACTGCTAGCTGGGGTGGTCTCGGAGTTTTTTGGGGAGTAAATACTGTCACAGTATATATCCGCCCTCAAAGATATACAAAGAAATTTGTTGATACAAATGATACTTTTACAATTGCATTTTTTGACGAAAAATATAAAAAAGCTCTTGGCTTATGTGGAAGCGTTTCTGGTAGAGATACTGACAAGGTAAAAGAAGCTGGACTTACTCCTTATTTCGTTGATGATACAGCAGCCTTTGAAGAAGCAAGCATGATAATGGTATGCAAAAAATTATATCATCACACTATGTCGCCAGAAGATTTTGATGCTAAAGAAAATGATGCTAAAATTTATAAAGACAAAGATTATCACACTATATACATTGCTGAAATTAAAAAGGTACTTGAGAAAATAAAATAGATTTAACAAAAATATGTTTTATTAATATTGAGAGCGAAAATCTATACTCACTTTTAATCAAAATATTTTCAATAAAAAAATAAAGACACACATAAATTTAAATTACTCCAATTTATATGTGCCTTTATTTTATTTAAAATCCATACAATATTCCTCTATTATGCTGTCTCTTCTACAGTTGAACCAGTAAATTGACTATTGTAAAGATCTTCATAAAAGCCTTTCTGCTCCATAAGTTCATGATGGTTTCCTTGCTCTATGATAGTTCCATGATTCATAACAAGTATTAAATCTGCATCTCTTATTGTAGATAATCTATGGGCTATTACAAAGCTTGTTCTGCCTTTCATTAAGTTATTCATAGCTTTCTGTATAGCAAGTTCAGTTCTTGTATCTACGCTACTTGTAGCCTCGTCAAGTATTAATATTTGAGGATCTGCAAGTATTGCACGTGCTATTGTTAAAAGCTGCTTTTGTCCTTGTGAAATATTTGAAGCTTCTTCATTGAGCACTGTATTATATCCTTCAGGAAGAGTTCTTATAAAGTGATCAGCATGAGCTGCTTTTGAAGCTGCTATAATTTCCTCTTCTGTAGCACCATCTCTTCCATATGCAATATTATCTCTTATTGTACCATTGAATAACCATGTATCTTGGAGTACCATACCAAACATTTTTCTAAGATCATTTCTTTTAAATTCTCTTGTATCAATTCCATCTACAGTAATTTTTCCAGAATTAATCTCATAAAAACGCATTAATAAGTTTACAATTGTAGTCTTTCCAGCACCTGTTGGTCCTACAATAGCTATGGTCTGACCTGGTTTTACATTTATATTAAGATTTTTCATAAGAAGCTCGTTTTCTTTGTATCCAAAATGAACATTTTCAAATTTAACTTCTCCTTTAGCTGCTTCAAGAACTTCTGAATCTTCTTTATCAGGTTCTTCTTCCTTTTCTTCTAGAAGTTCAAAAACACGCTCTGCTGCTGCCATTGTTGACTGAATTATATTAGCTATATTAGCTGTTTGGACTATAGGCATTGTAAAAAGTCTGTTATATTGGAAAAATGCTTGAACATCACCTATTGCAATAGATCCATGGGAAACAAGTATTCCTCCAGCTACACATACAGCAACATATCCTAAGTTATTTACAAAGTTCATAAGAGGAAAAATTATACCAGACATAAACTGCGCTTTCCATCCTGAAGCATACAATCTATCGTTAATTTTATTAAACTCCTCTATAGAATCTTTTTCCTTACCAAAGGCTTTAACTATTTTGTGCCCAGTAAACATTTCTTCTACGTGTCCATTAATCATTCCAAGTTCCTTCTGCTGAGCTGCAAAGAATTTTTGAGACTTTTTAGCAATAAACATAGTTATTAAAACAGAAACTGGTAATGTTACTACACATATAAGTGTTAACCATCCGCTTATTGTAAGCATCATGACTATAGCTCCAATAATTTGAACAATAGAAGATATGAGCTGTGTTAAACTTTGCTGAAGCGTAGTTGCGACAGTATCAAGGTCATTAGTTACACGGCTGAGTATCTCACCATTGGTTTTTGAATCGAAATACTTTAATGGTAATCTATTAAGCTTATCGTCAACATCTCTTCTCATTGTATAAACAGTCCTTTGAGCCACAGATGCCATTACAAACGACTGTATAAAATTAAATGCAGAACTTATTGCATACAACGCAATTAAAATGAGAATTATTCTTCCTATATATACAAAGTCTATCTTTCTTCCATACTTATTTACTATTTTAGTTATAGCTTGATTTATTTTTGCTTCTGCATTATTGATTGCCTTTTCTCCCGCAAGTAACTTCATCTTTCCTTGTACTACTTGAGGGCTTTTTGCCATTGCAGGATTCATCTTAATAGCAGAATTAAGCTTATTCTTTTGAGCTTCTATTTCTTTTGCCTGCTTGGCAATTTTATCTTTTTGTGTATCTAATTTTTGAGTTGCCATCTTACCAATAAGACCATCTGCGAGTTTTGTAGTTGCTTTACCCATAATTTTAGGACTAACAACACTAAACATAACACTCAAAATTGCAGTTGCTATAACTATTACAAATCTTACCTTGTAAGGTGCTAGATACTTCATAAGTTTTCTTAAAGTACCTTTAAAATCTTTAGCCTTTTCAGCTGGTCTTCCCATTGGTGGACCACCGCCAGGTCCTCTATGGTGGCTCATAGGGGCTGCTTTTTTATTTGATGCTTCACTCATGCTAATTCCTCCTCACTAAGCTGAGAGGATACTATTTCATGATATATCTCACAGCTATTAAGTAATTCTTTATGAGTTCCTATTCCAACTACTTTACCTTCATCAATTACTACTATTCTGTCTGCATTCATTACTGTACTTACTCTTTGAGCTACTATTATAACTGTTGAATTTGAAGTTTCTTTATTAAGTGCAGCTCTGAGCTTAGCATCTGTTTTAAAATCAAGAGCAGAAAAACTATCATCAAATATATATATTTCAGGTTTTCTAACTAAGGCTCTTGCAATAGAAAGACGCTGTTTTTGACCTCCAGATACATTGTTTCCGCCTTCTGATATCTCTGAATTAAATCCATCTTTCATTCCAGATATAAATTCACTTGCTTGAGCAACTTCAGCGGCATGTTTAATATCTTCCAAGCTGGCATTATCATTTCCAAACTTTATATTTGACTCAATTGTTCCACTAAAAAGTATTGCCTTTTGTGGTACAAATCCAATCTTAGCTCTCAAATCGTCTTGACTCATGTCCTTAATTTCCACATCATCAATAAGTATACTTCCTCTATCTATATCATAAAATCTTGGAATGAGGCTAATAAGAGTAGATTTACCAGAACCTGTTCCTCCTATTATAGCTGTTGTTTCACCTGGTTTTGCTTTAAAAGAAATATTTGATATAGCTGGTTCTTCTGCTCCAGGATAACTAAAGCTTACATCTCTAAATTCAACATATCCTTTTTCATTCTCATAAGGTTTTATAGGGTTTTTAGGGTCATTAATTTCTGGTTCCATATCAAGAACTTCATTAATTCTTACTGCTGAAGCTTGCGCACGTGGTATCAAAACGAACATAACTGCAACCATAAGAACGGACATCATGATTTGCATCGCATATTGGGTGAATGCCATCATGTCTCCAACCTTCATTTCTCCTAAATCTATTCTTTTCGCTCCAAACCATATAATGGAAATTACAGTTAAGTTCATAACAAGCATCATTAGCGGCATTATTCCAGCCATAATCTTATTAGCTTTAATCGCTGTATTCGTGTAGTCAGAGTTTGCCTCATCAAAACGCTTTTTTTCAACTTCCTGCCTATCAAAGGCACGAATAACTCTTATACCTGTTAGTCCTTCACGAAGTACAAGGTTTATCTTATCAACTTTCTTCTGCATAAGTTTAAATAGTGGAACAACTCTTCCTCCTATTAGCACTATAACTAACAGCAAAACTGGCACTGCAACAAGGAAAATGATACTAAGGCTCTATCTTTCCTTAGTGCAAGTATTACACCACCTATGCACATCATTGGAGCAGTAATAAGCATTCTAAGCATCATTATAACAACATTTTGAACTTGAGTTATATCATTAGTTGTTCTTGTTATAAGTGAAGCACTTCCTATTTTATCAAACTCATTTAAGGAATAACTTTCTACCCTCGTAAATAATTTTTTTCTTAAATTTCTTGTGAGTCCAAGAGTAGTCTTAGATGCAAATAAACTTCCTGCAATAGCACAAATTATACTTGCTCCTGATACCAAAAGCATTTTCCCACCTGTACTCCATATATATGGAATATCAGGAGTATTTACACCCTTAGAGTTAACTTTTAATATACCGCTATTTATAATGTCTGACATTAAAGTAGGTAGGTATAAATCAGCCATTGATTGAAAAAATGCTAAAATTAGTATTACTAGCACTGACAATGCAAATGGCTTTAAGTTTTTCAACAGTTTTATCAACTTTGTTCATCTCCTTCAAATGTTTTTTTATTCATATAATCAAATAATTTTGTTAACAAGTTTATAAACTCATTGCTCTCATCTTCTCCTAAATAATCAACAAGTCCATATACAAAATTGTGAAATCCTTTTTGGGCTTTCTCTATTAATCTATCTCCCTTTTCTGTAATTTGTATTCTAACAACTCTTCTATCCTTTAAATCCATTGTTCTTTTAACGAGTCCACAATTTTCAAGACTATTTATTTGCTGAGTTACTGTAGGTGCTGCAACCTTTAATTTTTTGCTTAACTGAGATACTTTTATTCCATTTTTTTCATCCTTAAAACCTTTTTTCATACAAAAGAGAACCATTATCTCTCCATGGGTGACACCATCTATTTCTTTCGGATGAAACTTAACTTTTCTAATTCGCGAAAATGCAAAAATAAGTCTATCTACAATTTCTTCCTTACCATTATCCATTTTTTCCTCCTTGTCAAAATATAGTTAGTCGTATAAATTAATAGGCTAATAATTTATTAGGTAACCTAATTATATTTAAAAGTTAGTTTATTGTCAATATTATTTTCTCTATTTTTGTTATAGTATAAAATATTCTGTGAAATAATTGATTTTGAATTCGTATTAATTAATGCAAGCAGTAAAACAGTAAAAAGGAGTGAAGAAAAATCATACTTCACTCTACTCTATACTCTCTGCTCTGTTATCTTAACGCTTTTTCCGTATAATAAGCAATTCCAATTGCCCCTGGCCCTACATGAAGTCCTATAACTGGTCCTATATCACAAATAAGTACCTTTATATTGAACTTTTCCATTATAACATTTGCAAGTTCCTTTGCTTCATCATAACAATTTATGTGGTGTACAACAACTTCTCCAAGACCGAAGTTTTTTATATCGTTAATCATCTTTCCAACCATTGTTGCTACAGCCTTTTTCTTAGTTCTTACCTTGGCATACACTGAAGTCACGCCATTTTCAACCGTAAGTATTGGAATTATTTTAAGTATATTTCCAATAAGGGCACTTGCACCTCCTATTCTTCCACCTTTTCTTAAATAAACTAAGTTTTCAGGTATAAATAAAAATCTACTCTTTTTTAAATTTTCTTCCGCTGCAAGCTTAACTTCTTTTAAGCTCTTGCCTTCCTTAGCAGCCTTTGCGGCTTGAATAGCAGCAAATCCAAGCTGCATACAATTATCACGCGAATCTACTATCTCAATCTTAGCATCTTTATACTCTTCTAGAATCATATTTTTGGCAACATGTGCAGTTGAGTAAGTTCCACTCATTTCAGAAGATATAAATATGCACAGAAGACTATCTCCATTACTTACAACTTCTTTCATTTCTCTAACCATATCATCAATAGAAGGTTGTGATGACTTTGGTATTCCTTTTTGTTCCATTTTTTTATAAAAAAACCTCATTACTTATTTCTATTTCTTTAAAACTTTCATCTTCAAAACTAACACACAGCGACAGAATTCTTATTCCATATTCTTTTCTTAATCCTTCATCCATACAGCTGGTGCTATCAGTTAAAACTTGAACAGCCATAATTACTACTCCTCCAAATTTAATTTATATTTTATTGTAGCATTTTTGCTTTAAAAAACTATTTAAAAAAAGTACATATTTATCCCTTAAGAACAAATATGTACTCCTCAGTACAAATTTTATAAAAATGCAACAAGCCCAAATTTTAAACCAGTAAAAAGTGACAAATGGCAAGTTTCAGTAGTGGACGGAAGAAAAACATCCTAAGCTTGACAATCATCACTTTCCTGATTCTTCTACTAATTTTCTAAATATCTTTACCATATTTTCATCGCCAGCTGCTGTCATCATTTCAGGATGCCATTGTATCCCCATTACAAAAGCTTCTCCATCTTTTTCTATTGCTTCAACAACTCCATCCTTTGAAGAAGCACCTACAATAAAACCATCAGCGACATTTTTAATAGCTTGATGATGAAAACTATTTGTAACTACATCTCCTTTAAAAATGTCATATAACTTAGTTCCCTTTTCAATACAAACTGAATGTCCTATGCTTCCTGGCTGCGACTCTTGTGTATGTTTTATATAAGCTCCTTCGATAAGCGACATATCCTGATAAAGAGTCCCTCCAAAAGCTACATTTAATATTTGATTTCCTCTGCATATTCCAAGCATAGGTTTTTCTAGTTCATATGCTACTTTAACTGCGCATATATCAAATTTATCTCTTTTGGTATATATAAAACCAAGTTTTTCATGCGGCTCATCCCCATAGCATAAAGGGTTTACATCATATCCGCCTGAAATTATTACTCCATCTACATTTTTTATTTGTTCACGAATTAATTCCTCATCTTCAATTACAGGAATAACAACAGGAATTCCACCTGCTTTTACTACAGATACTATGTAATCATTATTTACATAAGCTCTTTCATAACCAGGAAACATTCCTCCTTGATCAATTTGTATGCTTCCCAGTATACCTATTAATGGTTTTCTCATATGTTTAGCCCCCTTGTTACATGCATATTAAAAATACATGTAATCTTTACTCTCTACTCTTTACTCTTTTTTATATTCTAATAAAATTATATCATACGAATTATTAAATTATCAATTACTTTGCTTTCATCTTACTATTCTTGTATCCGTAAAATGCATAAATTAAAATGCCAATCAAAAGCCAGATAGCAAATCTAATCCATGTAACTACAGGAAGATGATATATTAAATACCCGCAAAAAAATATAGTGATAATTGGTGTGTACGGAACACCTGGACACCTGAATTTTCTTTCAACCTCCGGCATCTTCTTTCTCAAAACTATAACGCCAAGAGAAACAAGTGCAAAAGCAAATAAAGTTCCTATATTACATAATTCCATTATCATGTTTAAAGGAAGTACTCCAGCAATTATAGCTGTTAAAATACCAGTTAAAATAGTACATAATCCCGGAGTTCTATGCTTTTTATTTACCTTAGCAAAAACATTAGGCAAAAGTCCATCTCTGGACATAACCATAAATATTCTAATTTGTCCATATAGTGTTACAAGAAGTGTAGAAATCATACCAATTACTGCACCAACTCCAACTAAAGCAGACCCCCAAGTTATTCCTATATGTGAAAGAGCCCCTGGAAGTGCATTATCTATGCTAATATCTTTATATGAAATTATGCCCGTTAAAACTAATGAAACACTTATGTACATAATTACTACTGCTATTAAACATATAGTAAGTCCACGAGGCACATCCTTTTCTGGATTTTTAGTTTCCTCAGAAGCCGTGGAAACAGCATCAAAACCTATGAAAGCAAAAAATATAATTGATGCTCCCGACATTATTCCCTTAACGCCAAAAGGCATAAATGGGTGATAATTTGTTACATTTATATGAGTTACACCTAAAATTACAAAAATAATTATTACTACAATTTTAATTCCAACTATTATATCATTTATCTTTGCACTTTCTGATACTCCTATGTATAAAAGCCATGTTACAAGAGCTGTTATTAACACAGCTGGCAAATCTACAATTCCACCAGATACAGGCGCTTTAGTAAGCATACTAGGTAACTTAATTCCATAATCATTTAATATTCCAATCAAAGCTCCTGACCAACCAGAGGCAACTGCCGCAGCTGAAACAAGATATTCAAGAATTAAATCCCATCCTATTATCCATGCAATTATTTCACCAAAAGCAACGTATGAATAAGAATATGTACTTCCTGATACAGGAAACATCGACGCAAGTTCAGAGTATGTAAGTGCACAAAGAGCACTCGTTATAGCTGCTATTATAAATGATATTGTAACTGCTGGTCCTGCAAGCTTTGCCCCTTGTCCGGTAGCCACGAAAATGCCTGTACCAACTACTGACCCTATACCAAGTGCTGCTAAATCAAAGCTTGTAAGTTTTCTTTTTAAAGTACTCTTAGCATAGTCCTGATCAAAATTTTCTACGGTTTTCTTTCTAAATATTTCCACATTATATTCCTCCTAACATAAGTTCATGCCAACTAATAATTATAAGGCACGTTGAATTCTTATACAAGACTTTATTTCAGTAAAGTTAAAAACAAGCTTTATTTTTAAAGAATGTTGATACATTTACTTGAATCAAAGTCTTAATTTACAAAATAAAAAGGAACCATCTCGAATTTAAATCTTCAAGACAATTCCTATCTAAAAAATATAACTAGGCTATTGATTGTATTGATTCTACATATTCTTGGCCTTTTTCACTGTTATATTGTCCTTCCCATCTTGATATTACAATTACAGCAAGCGAATTTCCTATAACATTTACAACTGTTCTTGCCATATCAAGAATACGGTCTATTCCTGCTATAAAAGCAACTCCCTCAACTGGAATTCCAACTGAACCTAAGGTTGCAAGAAGAACTACGAAAGATGTTCCTGGAACTGCTGCCATTCCTTTTGAAGTTACCATAAGCACAATTACAAGGTTTATTTGAGTAATTAATGAAAGATGTACTCCATAAAGTTGAGCTATGAATATGGCTGCAATTGATTGATATAATGCTGAGCCATCCAAATTAAAGGAATATCCAGTTGGCACTACAAAAGAAATTATTCCCTGTGGTGCTCCAAACTTCTCCATTTTCTCCATAACTTTTGGAAGCACAGCTTCTGAGCTTGCAGTAGTATAAGCTAATATAATCTCATCTTTTAATATCCTTATTATTTTTATAACGCTTGTCTTAGCTATAAATTTAGCTATAAATCCAAATACAAGAAACACAAAAATAAACATGGCTCCATAAGTTGTTAAAACTAATTTTCCAAGCGGAACTAACGATTTAACTCCAAACTTAGATATTGTTAAGCCTATAAGCCCGAAAACTCCAATTGGTGCAACCTTCATTATTTGATTTGTCACCCAAAACATTACATTCTCTATGCCTGAGAATACTTCAATAATAACCTTACCCTTTTCCCCAATAGCTGCCGTACCAAGTCCGAACATAACTGAAAAGAATATTACTGGAAGTAACTCTCCATTAGTTAAGGCTTCAAATATATTTGAAGGAACAATATTCACGATTATGTCTAAAGTTCCTTTATGTGAACTTGTTTTCGCTGTATTAACATATGTATCAATGCTTGTCTTTGCTAATTGGTGCATATCAATTCCAGTTCCAGGCTTAACCACATTTGCTATTATAAGTCCTAAAACAATTGCAAAGGTACTTACTATTTCAAAATACAAAAGCGTTTTTGCCCCAATTTTTCCAACCTTCTTTATATCTCCAAGGCTAGAAACTCCAACAACAATTGCAGAAAAAACTATAGGAACTACTATCATTTTTATAAGCCTTAGAAATATATCTCCGAGCGGCTTTAAATAGCTTTGAGCTGTAGCGTTACCATAGAAAACTGCTCCTACAATAATACCCAAAACAAGCCCTAGTACTATCTGAAATGCTAGTCCAAATTTAATTTTTTTCATATTATTAATTTCCTCCTAAATTTATTTATGAAATTTATATATCTCATCATTGCAAATTTAAATTCAAAACACATTTAGTTTTACTTGACTAAATTATAATAATTTAATGCAATTAATCACCTATATGAGAATTATAATAATGCAACTACGTAATCTAACAAAAAACTACAATTATTCTATTGAATTTTTATCAGATAATTATTAGAATATAAAGTCGTACCCTTAATTTAATAATTAAGAAAATTGCATTGAAAATTTCATTTTATTCATATTGACGAATTTTAGGAGTTGATGAATTGAAAAAGAAGTTATACATACTACTAGTTATGATAATTGTAATTCCCTTAGCAGGAGAACTAAAAATATATCCTTTTCACAATACTTACAGAGTTAGTTTTGGAACACCTATATTTTTCTTCTTTTTGCTGTGGGTTAGAAAAATACATCCTTTAATTTCAGGTTTTATAATAGGTATTTGTGTTGTAATTTTTCGTATAATTTTGCATATATCAATGACGGGAAACTTTCAGGTTTACAACAGCTTTATGCTAAACTTTCCTGCATTTTTCTACTATTTCACCTATGCTGGACTTTTTTACCTAATAGGAAGAAAATACTTGAATCACTATCTTTTACTTGGTTTTTTATCTGCACTAATAGAAATTTCTGCAAGTCTCGTTGAAATTTCTATTAGGCATCTATCCTTAAACGATTATATAAATATGAACGTTTTTAGTGAGGTTATAATAATTGCAATCATTAGGAGCTTTTTTGTGCTTGGCTTCTTTTATATAATTAAACTTCACGAAAAGGATCTTGAAGTTGAAAGACAACAAGAGCAAAATAGAAATATGGCCATTTTAATTTCAAGCTTATATGAAGAATCCATCCAGCTAAAAAAATCTCTATTGAATGCAGAACATATCACTAGAAACTGCTATAATCTATATAGAGAATTAAAGAATTCAACTGAAACTATAAACTCAAATACTTTGTCTAAGCAAATTTTAGGTATAGCTGGAGAAGTTCACGAGATAAAAAAGGATAATCAAAGAATATATGCTGGTCTTTCAAAGATGATCTTAAACGGAAATTCAAGCGATTACATGAATTTAAAAGAAATTATAAATATAGTAATTAACACAAATACAAAATACGCTGATTCGCTGTCTAAAACTATTAATTTCATTTTAAATATTGAAGAATTTAATGATTTATTCCATGTATTTATACTTTTATCTATTTTAAACAATCTTGTTTCTAATTCTGTTGAAGCTATTAATAAAAAAGGAATTATTAAAATCTCCATAAAAAAGAAAACTGAATTCATTGAATTTAGGCTTTCTGATAATGGTCCTGGAATACCAGATAAAAAAAAGGAACTTATATTTAAACCTGGTTATACAACAAAATATGATAATACAGGTAAACCTTCAACAGGAATAGGTTTATGTTATGTAAAAGAAATTATAAACAATCTTAATGGCACCCTTGATTTAAAGTCTACAGAAACTGAAACTTCTTTTACAATAAAATTACCTTTAATAAACTTAACAAAGGAGGAGTAACTTATGCGATTTTTTATTGCTGATGATGATGAAGCTATTTGCACAATGCTTACAGAAATTATTGAAGATTATGATCTTGGCAGCATTGTTGGGACTTCCGATAATGGTTCAAATATAGATAAAACTTTGCTTACCCTCAAAAATATAGATATTCTTATAATTGATTTGCTTATGCCTATATGTGACGGTATTGAAACCATACGCAGCTTAGGTTCTAATCTAGATACTAAAATAATTATGCTTTCTCAGGTGGAAGATAAAGACATTATTGCAGAAGCTTATTCTCTTGGTGTTGAATATTATATCACTAAACCAATTAACAGACTTGAGGTTATAAAAATCATTGAAAAAGTAACTGAAAACATAAAACTTCAAAAATCAATATACGACATAAAAAAGACACTTAATATACTTGATTATGATAAGAAAACCTCTAGTGAAAATGATAACATGGATAAAAAAACCATACTAACCTCTGGTAAGTTCCTCCTATCAGAACTCGGTATAATAGGAGAAAATGGAAGCAGTGATTTATTATCCATGCTTAACTATATATATAATTGTGAAAATGCAGAAGGTTCAAAAGATGAATTTCCTGCTTTAAAGGATATATTTACAAACGTAGCTATAAAAAAACTTGACAAAAATGCATCTTCTTCTGATATAACAAAGGAAGTTAAAGCTTCAGAACAAAGAGTTAGAAGAGCTATTTCTCAGTGCCTTACTCATTTAGCTTCCCTTGGTCTTATGGATTATTCTAATGAAAAATTCGAAGAATATTCCTCAAGCTTCTTTGACTTTGCTGAAATCAGAAAAAAGATGCTTGAACTTGAAAACAACACAAAATCCTCTGAATCAAAGGTCAGAATTAACATGAAAAAATTTGTTAAAGTGCTTTATATGGAAGCAAAGAAAAAACTTTAAATATAAAAAATAAGCTACTTTAACTATTGTAACTTAGTTTCAGTAGCTTATTTTTATTGCTTTTAATATTTGGCTTTCTTTTTTAAAAACTTACTCCAACTGCAAAAGAAATATATCATTATAAATACAAATGGAAATGCATATCTTCCTTGACCTTCTGTTATAAAATACACTCCTGTAAACATATAAAAAATAATAAGCGCGTATAAATCAAATCTATCTATTTCATTTTCTTTTCTTTTAATGAGCATTTTTATTACTTTTATACTATAAGCAATAATTGCAATTATTCCAGGTAAAAATATTATGTTCCTCACAAAATTGGTATAAACCATTAATTTATTCTTAAATTCACTACTTAAGTTGGTACCATTGTATGTGAATAATATATCATCGCCTACAAAATAAGTATTAAGAAGTCTTTTACATCCTAAAATAAGAAATTGTTTCGGATGACTTTTTATCCACTTTTTAGCTGCTGCTGAAAGCATTTTATTTTTCTCCGTCATATTTGCCTTTTTGTACTTGGTAGTTAAAACTATTGAATTTTTAACATCTGCTGCCGGCATCCATCTTCCCCATTTATTTTGAGAATTGTTGTTTATGTATAAAACTATACCACCGTTGTTAGCTACAGAAGTAAATTGCCCCATCATCTTAGTATTTCTATAAACAAATGGAGCTATAACAACACAAGATAATATAAGCACTATTAATGAATTTGTAATTGGCTTTAACAATTTTTTATTCTTAATTACTTCAACTAAAAATATAGCAAAGAAAAAAGCAATAAAAAATGGCTTTATCATCGTTTCTACTCCTGCTAAAACTCCTATAAAAACATACTTAAATTTATTATCAGAAAAGTATATATTTGTAATTAAAAGAAGCAGCATAGTAAAAAGTATCTCAACTGCAAGAAGACTATTGTAAAAAATATTAGTGGGGAAAAATATAAAAAGTATAAAAATCACTCTTTTTTTAGTTTCACTTATATTAATTTTCCTAAGTAAACTGTACATTAAAAAGTAACTTATGATAGTAAGAATCAAATTAAAAACTTTTTGCCACAAAAATTGTTTTTCCAAAAATGCTATATATAAGTCCAAGTACTATAGAATAACCTACAGATGTATATGTATCTCCAAAACTTCCACCACCTGCAATTTGTTTTGCCAAAGCATAATAATAGTTGAAATCCGAATAAGGTATTGACTTAACAAGTGCAACCCATAAAACGCATACTGCTGCTGCTATCAGCATTGAAATCATATAAAATCTATTTTCTCTTTTTAATATACTCAAAGTTATCCTCCTAATTGTATAAATTTCCTAATTAAAATATTTATATAAAATTATATCATACTAAATGCTATATGTACCAATTATGTTTTGTCTATGATAATAATTATTGACAACATTCCCTTATAGCTATAAAATATATATAGAAAATCCGAGTTAAATAGTCGGGTATAAATTTAGAACTATAGCAGGCAAATTTTGTTACCTCTATAGAATCGGGAGTGAATTTTATGTTAGAAAAACTTTTGGAAATAAATAGCATACACGCTGAAGCTGATAAAAAAGAAATACTTAAGGGTCTTAACTTGACAGTAAATAAGGGAGAAATTCATGTGATAATGGGACCTAACGGAGCTGGAAAATCCACTCTTATGAATGTAATAATGGGGCATCCTAAATATAAAGTAACAGATGGCTCTATTAGCTTTGAAGGCGATGACATAACTGAACTTAAAACCAATGAAAGAGCAAAAAAAGGAATATTTCTTTCCTTTCAAAACCCTGAAGAAGTTCCAGGAATAACCGTTGAAAGCCTGCTTAGAAGTGCAAGAACTGAAAGCACTGGAAAGCCAATAAAGCTTTTAGCTTTTAGAAGAGAATTAAAAGAAAAAATGGCTCTTTTAGATATGAATGAAAGCTACGCTGAAAGATACCTAAATGTTGGTTTTTCAGGCGGTGAGAAAAAGAAAAATGAAATAATCCAAATGCTAATGCTAAATCCAAAGCTTGCTATACTTGATGAAACTGATTCTGGTCTAGATGTAGACGCAGTTAAAATAGTTTCAAAGGGAATAAGCGAATTTAAAAATGA
The DNA here is from genome assembly GCF_001270375.1 of Clostridium sp. DMHC 10. NCBI lineage: Bacteria > Bacillati > Bacillota > Clostridia > Eubacteriales > Clostridiaceae > Clostridium > Clostridium sp. DMHC 10. The sequence continues at coordinate 4,683 of NZ_LGVB01000014.1, read as the reverse complement.
AAATAATTCTATACTTATTATAACTCACAACAGCAAAATACTTCAGTACCTACAACCTGATTTCGTTCATGTACTTTTAGATGGAAAAATAGTAAAAACAGGAGACGCTTCCTTGATGAATGAAATAAATACTAAAGGTTTTGCTTCATTTAGAGAAATGGTATAAGGAGGCTTACTTATGAGTGATGAAAAAACTTATATAGAAGATCTCGAAAGAGGCGTCTATGATATAAAGAATGAAGATAGATATAGTTATAAAGTAAATAAAGGTTTAACAGAAGATACAATAAAAAAAATATCTAAAGAAAAAAATGAACCTCAGTGGATGCTTGATTTTAGACTTAAATCTCTAGAAACTTACAACAAAACATCAATGCCAACTTGGGGACCATCTTTAGATGAACTTGATATGGATAATATAGTAACTTACGTAAGACCAGATACAGATATGAAAGGAAACTGGAAAGACGTTCCCGACGACATAAAAAATACCTTTGAACAACTTGGAATACCACAGGCTGAAAGAGAATCACTTGCTGGTGTTGGTGCACAATACGATTCAGAGGTTGTATATCACAGTATAAAGGAAGATCTAGTTAAACAAGGCGTAATATATACAGATATGGATTCAGCTATAAAGCAATATGAAGATATAGTTAAAGAGTATTTTATGAAACTTGTCCCACCAAGTGATCATAAGTTCGTAGCTCTTCATGGTGCTGTATGGTCCGGTGGTTCTTTCGTATATGTACCTGCAGGTATTGATGTAGATATACCTCTTCAATCCTATTTCAGGCTTAATTCCCCTGGAGCAGGTCAGTTTGAGCATACTCTTATAATAGTTGAAAAAGGAGCAAAACTTCACTTCATAGAAGGTTGTTCTGCACCAAAGTACAACGTAACAAACCTTCATGCAGGCTGCGTTGAACTTTATGTAAAAGAAGATGCTACTTTAAGATATTCAACTATAGAAAACTGGTCCAGAAACATGCTTAACTTAAATACAAAACGTGCTTTAGTTGAAAAGAATGGAACAATTGAATGGGTATCTGGTTCCTTTGGATCAAAAAAATCAATGCTTTATCCTATGAGTATATTAAAAGGCGAAGGTGCAAAATCTGAATTTACAGGGGTAACCTTTGCGGGTACTGGACAATTTTTAGATACAGGTACAAAAGTAGTTCACGCTGCTCCTTATACTTCATCTACTGTAAATTCAAAATCAATTTCAAAAGGCGATGGTACTGCAATTTACAGAGGTTCAGTTAAGGTTTTACCTAATGCTCATCATTCAAAATCAACTGTTTCCTGTGAATCCTTGATGCTTGATGATATATCACGTTCAGATACTATACCGGCACTTGATATACTAAATGATGAAGTTGATATAGGTCATGAAGCAAAAATAGGAAGAATAAGCGACGACGCGATATTCTACCTAATGTCAAGAGGAATAAGTGAAGAAGAAGCAAGAGCAATGATAGTAAGAGGTTTCGTTGAGCCTATATCTAAAGAACTTCCTCTTGAATACGCTGTTGAAATGAATAATCTTATAAAGCTTGAACTTAATGGAAACATAGGATAGGTGGTGATACAGTTATGAGTAATACTTTAAATAAAATAAATAACATTCCAATGAGAACTTGGAGATGGCTTGGTGTAAACAATATAACTATTGATAGAACCTTACCAGAACCAAAAGAATATAATTTAAGTATAACAGATGAACTTGAAAACAGTGAAGTAAAAGTAAAACTAATGAATAAAAACATTTCGTCAGAATTTGTTCCTTCAAAATATGAAGGTCTAAATGAAGCTTCACTTGAGCAGTGTAAAAATAATTACAATACAGGAGTTTATATTAATTCGGCTATTGATAAAAAAGCATCAAAACCTATTTTTATAAATTACAATGCTGATGAAAAAAATGATTTAATAATAGATAACAATTTAATAATTGGTGAAGAAAATAGCGAAGTAACAGTAGTTATAAATTACAGTTCACAATCTTCTGCTTTTCACAACGGGCTTACTCAGATTTACGCAAAGAAAGGTTCCACTGTAAACTTAATAAAAATACAGGAATTTTCAGATAACAGTATACACCTTGATGCCAATGTAGCGCAGATAGAAGATAATGCTGTTGTAAACTATATAGAAGTAGACTTAGGCAGCTTATTTAGTGTTACAAATTACAAGGCAGACCTAAATGGTTATAAAAGCAAAGGAAACATACATTCAATATACTTAGGTGACAAAGAGAGAATCATAGATATTAACTACCTTATAAATCATTACGGAAAAGAAACAAAAAGTAACATAGAAGCAAGAGGAGCTCTTCTTAATGAAAGTAAAAAAGTATTCAAGGGAACTCTTGACTTTAAAAAAGGCTCTGTTAAATCAAAGGGTCAAGAAGAAGAATACACTGTTCTTTTAAGTCCTCATGTAAAAAATGAATCTGTTCCAATACTTCTTTGTACAGAAGAAGATGTTGATGGTCAGCATGCAGCAAGCGCTGGAAGAATAGATGAAAATAGATTGTTTTATATAATGAGCAGAGGTTTTAGTGAAGCTGAAGCAAAAAAACTTATTATAGAAGCTGCTTTTAACCCTATAATAGATAAAATTCCTTCAGATGAATTAAAAGCTAATATCTCTAACAGTATTAGGAGGAAGCTTGCCGATGAATAAATATATAGAAGATTTTCCAGCATTGAATCAAGAATTCAATGGACATAAGTTTGTATATCTAGATAATGCAGCAACTACTCAAAAGCCTATTTCAGTAATAAATGCTGTTGATGAATATTATAGAAAAAATAATGCTAATCCTCATAGAGGTGCTTATGCTTTAAGTGTAAAAGCAACAGAACTCTATGAAAATGCCAGAGAAGTTGTGAAGGATTTTATAGGAGCAGATAAAAGCAAAGAAATAATATTCGTAAAGAATGTTACCGAAGGTCTTAACCTTATAGCTTATTCTTATGGGCTCACTTTTTTAAATCCTGGAGATGAAATTGTAATTTCAATAGCAGAACATCACTCAAATTTAGTTCCATGGCAGCAAGTAGCTATGGCTAAAGGAGCAGTGCTTAAATATTTATATATAAATGATGAAGGTATAATTCCAAAAGAAGAAATTGAAAGTGTAATAACATCAAAAACAAAAATAGTTTCTGTAACCCAGGTTTCAAATGTACTTGGTACAATAAACCCTGTTAAAAAAGTAATAGAAAAAGCCCACAGCGTCGGAGCTATTGCTATTGTAGACATGGCTCAAAGCATTCCTCATATGAAAGTTAACGTTAAAGATTTGGATGCTGATTTTGCAGCTTTTTCAGGTCATAAAATGCTCGCTCCCATGGGAATAGGTGTAGTATATGGAAAAGAAGCTCTACTTGAAAAAATGCCTCCTTTCCTTTGCGGAGGAGACATGATAGAATACGTATGGGAACAAGAAACTACCTTTGCTGAAGTTCCTCACAAATTCGAAGCTGGTACTCAAAATGTTGGTGGCGCAGTTGGACTCACAGCAGCCATCGAATATATAAATAAAGTTGGTATTGATACCATAGAAGCTATAGAAAAAGAGTTAACTAGCTATGCTCTTGAAAATTTAAGTGAAATACCTCATGTTACAATTTACGGAACAAAAGATATCACTAAAAAAGCAGGAGTAATATCATTTAATATAGATGATGTTCATCCACATGATGTTGCTACAATACTAGACTCATATGGAATAGGTATTAGAACAGGCCATCACTGTGCGAATCCTCTTATGAGATACATGGGAGTAAATGCAACCTGCAGAGCAAGCTTTTATCTTTACAATACCAAAGAAGACATTGATGCCTTAGCTTACGGATTAAAAAATACAAGGAAGTGGTTAGGCTATGGATCTTAATTCCATATATACTGAAATAATAACAGAACACAATGCTTCAAAGCATAACAAACATGAACTTGAAGGTGCAAATATAGTTGAAAATGGTCATAATCCAAGCTGTGGAGATGAAATTACCCTTCAGTTGAAAATAAAAGATAACATAATTGAAGATGCCTCATTTACTGGCATTGGATGTGCTATTTCTCAAGCTTCCACTTCAATAATGATTGACCTTATAAAGGGTAAAACTGTTGAAGAAGCAAAAGAACTTGCTCATACTTTTATTGGAATGATCAAAAGAGAAATAACAGATGACAAAGAACTTGAAGTACTTGAAGATGCTTTAGCCTTTAAAAATGTTTCAAACATGCCTGCCCGTGTAAAATGTGCAGTACTTGCATGGCACACACTTGATGAAGCAACGACAAGCAGCAATAGTGATAATTAACAAGTTAAAGGATTTAAATCCTTTAACTTAAAATGGGACCGTCTCACTAAAAAATTGCGAAGCAATCATAATAGTGAAGGGTTTTAACGAGCAACGTGAAGTTAAAACCCTTCATTTTAATTAGTTCGCAATTTTTATATTTAGTGCAACAGCCCCATTTTTCAAACATAAAATACTAAGTATTATTCCTATAAACATAACTATATGATAGCAGTTTTTATTTTATTTAAAATCTTACTCACCTAATCTCTCCTTATATATTTTTCACAAGTTAATTAAAAGTAAAATTATCTATTTTTAGCCTTCTTCTACAATAAGCCTAACTGCTGAAAGTTTAAATCATTTA
>NZ_LGVB01000013.1:0-67572 GCF_001270375.1 Clostridium sp. DMHC 10 | reverse complement strand
CCACATTTCAACTTTTCTGATATTGCCTTCTCTAGCAGCAGCATCCATAAAATGTACAAATGCTGTAGCGATTGTACGACAAATAATCATATAAATAAAATTGGCATTCAGGATGGTGAAGATGTTGAAAAAAATTGATAATAAGAAAAAGTGGATTGCAATAACTGTTGTTATAGTTTTGCTAACTAATGCACTAAGTTTATTTTGGGGAAGTAAACTTTTAACTGTTTCTTCAGGAAATAATGTTGTCATTGATAAAAATACATATAATGAGATAATGAAGTTTAAAAAATTGTTTGCAATTAGAGATCAGTTGTATAAGTATTATAACGGAAAAATTAATGACAGTACTCTTGTTACTGGGGCAATAAAAGGTATGACATCATCGCTTAATGATCCATATACAGTTTATATGGATGCAGCAGAAACAAAAGAATTTAATTCTCAAATCCAGGGTCAAGAATATGTAGGACTTGGAATGCAAGTTGAATCTAAAAACGATAAGGTAACAGTTGTAGCTCCATTTGATGATTCACCAGCTAAGAAAGCAGGAATACAGAGCGGAGATATTATTCTTAAAATAAATGGAAAAGATGTTTCTGGAAAAGAGCTTGATAAAGCTGTGTCAATGATGAAAGGAAAAGAAGGAACTTCTGTTACACTGACTTTGTATAGAGCAAGCAAAGGAAATTTTGATGTTACAGCTAAAAGAAAAAAAATAGTTATGAATACTGTAACTGGAGAAATGCTAAATGATAAAGTGGGCTATATACAGATACAAATGTTTGATGAAAATACTGGCATAAATTTTAACAAGAAAATGGCTGAGTTAAAATCAAAAGGAATGAAATCTCTTGTAATTGATTTAAGAGATAATCCAGGTGGACTTTTAACTTCATGCATTGACGTTACATCAAATTTTGTTCCTAAAAATAAGGTTATAGTTTCAACTATTGATAAAAATGGAGCTAAGGAAGAATTTAAATCTAAAGGTGGAAATTATATAGGTATGCCATTAGTTGTCTTAGCGAATGGTGGAACAGCAAGTGCATCGGAGATTTTCTCTGGAGCTGTAAGAGATTATAAGATAGGAACACTAGTTGGAGAAAAAACTTTTGGAAAAGGTATAGTGCAAAATGTATTTGATACTGGAAATAATACTCAACTTAAAGTTACAATAGCAAAATATTATACTCCTAATGGTGAATATATACATCATAAAGGAATAAAACCAGACATAGAAATAAAATATCCGGATAGTCTTAAGGATAAAGTTTATGATAGAAATGTAGACCCACAATTTCAAAAGGCATTTGAAATAATAAAATCTAAAACTAAGTAGAGATAAGCCATTTAAAACTTCAGTAAAATTTAAACTATATATGCTCCGAAACACAACCTTCCAGTGACTATGGTGCATGTATAGTTTTTAGTTCAGCTGATTTTACTATAGTTCAAACATTTTGGAGAGGAGAATTTTGCATTAATGAATATTATAATGAATACTTTAATTGCACTATCGAAGGCTATTTTGACGCCATCATATGTGCTAATTCTTATAATAATGACAGTTATATTTTACAGAAGAAATACAAAAACAACACTCATGCAAAAAATGATTATAGGAGATAGTTTAAAATCTCCGTTGGAACTTACATTGTCTCAAATACTTTTGGGAATGCTTGCAGGTACTTTAGGCAGTGTATTACTATCGTGTTTTGGTGTGGTTTTTAAAGATGATGGTGCAATATTCTTGTTGTTTATAATATCAATATTTTTGATGCTAATGAAAAGCAGATTTATATGCTTTTCATATTCAGGAGCACTGGTTGGAATTGTTAGTTTAACGATTAGTGGTATGGCAGCAAATGGAGTAGATGTGAGTTATATAAGTTACTTGCAGGTGGATGTAAATATGCTTATGTGCATGGTCGCCATATTACATATTGTTGAAGGAATTCTTGTTTTGCTTGATGGAAAATCTGGTGTCATTCCTGTATTTACAAATAGAGATAATAAAATTATAGGTGGTTTTGCATTTAAAAGATATTGGCTTTTGCCTGTAGCTATGTTATTTATGCTAACTAGTCAAGATTTTACGTATATTCCGCAAATGACAGCATCTCAAGTTTGGAGCTTTATAAAAGGTAGTTCTTTAACTATATTAAAGGATTCTGCAATAGGATTTGGAGCATTTTACGGAATATTAGGCTATAGCACTTACACATTTACTAAAACAAAGACCGAGAAAATTATTTCATCTGGTATAAGTATAATTTCTTATGGCAGCGTTTTGCTTATATTATCTTTATTACTCAAAAACAATGTATTTGAACAATTTCTGTTATGTATTTTAGCTCCTGCAATGCATGAAATTATGCTTAGGCTTCAAATGTACATGGAGATGTCCGGAAAACCAAGATATATAAATAATGACGAAGGAATAATGGTTCTTGAAGTTGCGCCCAATTCACCTGCATACGAGATGGGGATAAAAAGTGGTGATATACTTGTTGAGTTAAACGATACAAAAATAGTTAATGAAGAGGATATTCTGAAATCATTATCAAATGTTACTAACTATATATGGCTTAAAATAAAAAATGTACAAGGTAAGCTAAGTGAGGTAAGTTATAACAATATGAATAGCACTAAAAAACTGGGATTAGTATTTGTACCTAAAATTGTGCCAGAAGGCAGTAGGGTTATGAAGGTTGACAGTGAATCCTTTGATGACATTCTAGAAAAGGCAAAGAAAAAATAGGCAAAGTGAAAATATCTTGGAACATTAAATAAATTTAATAAATCTAAAGTTCAAATTCTAAAAATACTAAGAGATTTCAATAACTCGCCTTTGGCTCAGGCAGATTGAAATCTCTAAGTTTTTTTGGAATTTGAACTAAGATTTATAAGAATTTATTTAAACTGTTCCTTCAATATTTTCACTTTGCCTTAACGTTTTTTTTGCATGTAATTTATATAGGACTGGTATGGTTGGCACAGGGATTTTTAGAATACTTGCAAAGGCTCGTTTACTGAGGGCAAACATCACTGATGGGTATATAGCTTGATGAAGTTGTTTGTTAAAAGTCGCGAGATAGGAGTTATAAATCAGAAATTTATTTTTATTGGTAGAGTTAGTTACAGTTATTTATGTAAAATAATTGAATAGCGTTGAATTATATTTTATAATAAATATATTATTAATTAAATAGGAAGTGAAGCTTAAAATATGGGGATTTGCTTAGAAAAACAAGTCTTGTTCATTTTCTTGATACCAATATGGATAATAGTAAGAATAGTATCAATCTATTTTAATAAAAAAGTAGAATTGATTTTTTTTGGAAAAGAGAGATTAGTTTAAATATATTCTTTATTTATATACTTTGCGTACTAAGTGTTACGTTATTTCCATTGTTTATACAATCACTCTACTCTTTACTCTCTACTCTGCTTCAAATTTCAGTTTGTAAGGATCAATTTGGTATTAGTCATTTTAACTTTTTACCAGATTGATGAGTGTACAAAGAAAAGAGGTGTACATATGTTTAAAGAGCACGACTTTACTATATGGGGAACCTACTGCAAATGCGGAAATGAATGCAGTATTCTTGAAAATGAACATCATCCTTGGCTTGATACTGGGTTTACCATAAAATTAAAATGCGGCTTTTGCGGTAATGAAGTGATTATAGATAGAAAATGTGCTGAAGAATTTTATAATAATAAGATTTATTCATATTATAATGATTTGTATGGAAAGATTGTTGATTTAGGCTGCGGCGGCGCTTTTTTAAGTAGATATTTATTAAAGCAAGATAAAGTTGATAAAATTTATGGTCTGGATTGCGATGAGGATTGCATAAATGAATTGACAGATATTAAGAGTCAAAAGAAATTTGAGTTTATTCAATCTAATATTAGTAACATTAGTAGTATATTTAGCTCTAATAGTATAGATTTTCTAGTTAGTAGAGATGTATTTATGTTCGTTGAAGATACTGATAGGTATTTTGACGATATAACTAGAATTGTTACAAAAGGCATAAGGCAAATGGGATGGTATATGAAGGATAATAGTAGAATGAGGAATAAGCTTGAACCTAAGCAAATTACTGATGAATATATTAAAAGAGGATGGAAAGTAGAATTGAAATACTTAGATTGGTATAAATGTGGATACTTTATTAGGGCGGATAGACGTACAACTATTGAGGATTATAAAATAGAATTGAGGTAAATTAATTATGAATGATGTTGAAAGCATACTTAAATATTACAAGGATGAATTGAAATGGAATCCACCGTTTGCGGATGCGCTTACTAAATACTGTCCGGATGGACTAAAAGGATATTTAGTGATGCGTGAAGCTATTGAAAATGGTCACTTGCCTAAAAAAACAAGAGAATTAATTTTTACTATATTGGATAGTTTAGATGATGAAGTAAGTGGTGCAAAGGCGCATGCTGTTGCGGCGGTAGAGGCTGGTTTAACTATGGAGGAGTTATCAGAAGCATTTGTAATTGTAACAATTGTAAAAGGAATTAATGTGCTCTGTAAAGCTGGTACTGAAGCAATTAAAGCTGCAGAGAAAAGAATAAAAGAAATGAATTTAGAAAAAAATAAAATCTAATAAGATGTTGTCACACTAAAAAAATTGCGAAGCAATCATAATAATGAAGGGTTTTAACTTGCCATGCTCGTTAAAAGACTAATTTTTTAACTTTAATTAGTTTGCAATTTTTTATACTTAGTGTGATAGCCCATTGGACTAGTAAACTGGAATTTAACCTAATGCACAATCTAGATTATATATAAAAAAGGAGTTATAGTGTATGAATTGTAACATTAAATCGCTCTATCTTTGTGTTACAGATATGGATAGAGCGATTGCTTTTTATGAGGATTTACTTGAACAAAATGTAGCTGTTCATGATGAGATTTATAGTGTCTTTGATATTAATGGTTTTCGTTTGGGATTGTTTGCTTATGAAAAAATGAATGAAAAACATACTTTTGGAAGCAACTGTTTGCCAAGTTTAGAAGTTGATAGTATTGGCATATTAAAAAGTAAATTATCAAAACTAAAAATAGTATTTCCATTAACTAAAATAGGAGCAAATTGGGTGGCAGAATTTGAGGATAGTGAGGGGAATCATATTGAAATAACAACACCAATTAATGATAGAGTAGAGAGTAAAGAGTAGAGAGTAGAGAGTAGAGTGAATGTTGATTTACCTTTCGTTTCTCTCAGGTAAATCTTAGAACTTAATTTGTTCAGCTGCGCTGAACACTGCATTTTATGCCATGCGCAAGCATTAAGTTTTAGATTTTTCGAAGCATAGCGGAGAAAAATCATCCTTCACTCTACTCTTTACTCTTTACTTTCTACTCTCTGCTCTTGTTTTATATAGATTACTTGTAAAACTTTAGTGTTTGTTACTTTAATTTTTCAGGTACTTTCTAATATTTTTATAAGTCTATTGACAATATAAAAAAGTAATATTAGAATTAAATACGAACAAATGTTTGATGGAGGTAAATTATAGTGGGTGTTTTTAAAATACATTCAAAATTCAAGCCTACAGGGGATCAGCCTCAGGCAATAGAAAGTATTGCAGAGGGGATAAAGAATCAGGATAAATTTCAAACTCTTTTGGGAGTTACGGGATCTGGAAAAACTTTTACTATGGCTAATATAATTGAAAAAGTTCAAAAGCCAACCTTAGTGCTTGCACATAATAAAACTTTGGCAGCACAGCTTTGTGGAGAGTTTAGAGAGTTTTTTCCTGAGAGTAGTGTTGAGTATTTTGTATCATATTACGATTATTATCAACCTGAAGCTTATGTACCTCAAACTGACACTTATATAGAAAAGGATTCATCTATAAATGATGAAATAGATAAATTAAGACACTCCGCTACTTCAGCTCTTTTTGAAAGAAAAGATGTCATAATAGTGGCCTCAGTTTCATGTATTTATGGTCTTGGTAATCCTGATGAATATAAAAAATTGTCAATTTCTTTAAGGGAAGGCATGACTAAAGATAGAGATGAAGTACTGAAAAAACTTGTTGAAAATCAGTATGAAAGAAATGAAATTAACTTTGTGAGGGGTACCTTTAGAGTAAGAGGAGATACCTTGGATATTTTTCCAGCTGGTTCTACAAATAAGGCTATAAGAGTTGAGTTTTTTGGTGATGAAATAGATAGGATAAAGGAAATAGATGTGCTAACAGGAAATGTACTTGGAACCTTAAAGCATGTAGTTATATTCCCGGCATCTCACTTTGCTACTTCAAGGGACAGATTAGAGATAGCCATAAATAAAATAGAAACAGAACTTGAAAAAAGGCTTAGAGAACTTACAGCGGAAGATAAACTTCTTGAGGCACAAAGACTTAAGCAGAGAACAAATTTTGATATAGAAATGATGAGAGAAGTTGGTTATTGCACTGGAATTGAAAACTATTCAAGGATATTGGATGGCAGAGCAGCTGGAGAGCCGCCTAAAACTTTAATTGACTATTTTCCAGATGATTTCCTTATGTTTATTGATGAGAGTCATGTTACGCTTCCTCAAGTTAAAGCTATGTATGGTGGAGACAGGTCAAGAAAAAATACTCTGGTTGATTATGGTTTTAGACTTCCAAGTGCTTTTGACAATAGACCTCTTAAATTTGAGGAATTTGAAAAAAAAATAAATCAAGTAGTGTTTGTAAGTGCAACTCCTGCTAAGTATGAACTTGAACATTCTCAAAATACTGCGGAGCAAATTATAAGACCTACAGGACTTCTTGATCCGGAAATAGAAGTGAGACCAGTTACAGGGCAAATAGATGATTTATACAGTGAAATAAAAACCACAATAAAAAATGGCTTTCGCGTACTTGTTACCACTTTGACTAAGAAAATGGCAGAGGATTTAACTGAATATTTAAAGGAATTAGGAATAAAAACAAGATATATGCATTCAGGTATAGATACTCTGGAAAGAATGAAAATAATTAAGGAACTTAGAACGGGGGAAATTGACGTTCTTGTTGGAATAAATCTTTTAAGAGAAGGACTTGATATACCAGAGGTAGCACTTGTTGGAATACTTGATGCGGATAAAGAAGGATTTTTAAGATCCGAAACTTCTTTGATACAGACTATAGGAAGAGCCGCAAGAAACTCTGAAAGCAAGGTAATAATGTATGCAGATTCAATTACTGATGCTATGAATAAGTCAATAAAAGAGACGAATAGAAGAAGAAAAATTCAAATAGACTATAACACTAAGAATGGTATAACTCCTAAAACTATAAAGAAGGATATAAGAGAAGTTATAGGAATAACCCAAATTGCAGAGGAAAAAGAGGAATATAATAGTTTAAATGAGGCATTAGAGGCCAATAATAAGAATATAGAAGAATTAATACAAAAGTATGAAACTGAAATGAAAGAGGCAGCTAAGAATCTTCAATTCGAGAGAGCAGCAGACTTAAGAGATAAAGTAAAGAAACTTAAAAAAGAACTTAAATCAAAGAAATAAAAGAAGAGTAGAGAGTAGAGAGCACAGTGAATGAGGATTTTCCTCCATTTCACTATGGAAAATCTTTAATGTAATTAAAAAAGGATAATAGGTTCACTATATAATGAAATGGAAAACGGGTGATGAAATGAAAGAAAAAATTGTAATAAAAGGTGCTAAAGTTCATAATTTAAAAAATGTAGATTTAACAATACCTAGAAATGAATTTGTAGTTTTTACTGGTCTTTCAGGATCTGGAAAATCTTCTCTTGCATTTGATACACTTTATGCAGAAGGACAAAGAAGATACGTTGAATCCTTATCTTCATATGCAAGGCAATTCCTAGGACAAATGGATAAACCAGATGTTGAATATATTGAAGGTCTATCTCCAGCAATATCAATTGATCAAAAAACTACAAGTAGAAATCCACGTTCAACAGTTGGAACTGTAACCGAAATATATGATTATTTAAGACTTTTGTATGCAAAAAAATAGGAGTTCCACACTGTCCTAAATGTGGAAAGGAAATAAGCCAGCAGACGGTTGATCAAATGGTTGATAAAGTTATGCAATTACCTGAGAAAACTAAAATTCAAATTTTATCTCCTATAATAAGAGGGAGAAAAGGTGAACATGTAAAGGTAATTGAAAACATCAAGAAGAATGGATATGTAAGAGCTAGAGTAGATGGAGAGATGTTTGAGCTTGAAGATGAAGAAGTTAAGCTTGAAAAAAATAAAAAACACAATATAGAAGCGGTAATAGATAGAGTAGTTGTTAAAGAGGGAATTGAGGGCAGACTTTCTGATTCAATAGAAATAGCTTTAAAGTTATCCTCAGGTATTGTAATTATAAATGTTGTTGGTAAAGAAGATATGCTTTTTAGTGAAAGTTTTTCATGCCCAGATTGCGGTATAAGCATAGGAGAGATTGCACCAAGAACCTTTTCCTTCAATGCACCTTTCGGAAAATGTGATGAGTGTGATGGACTTGGAACACTTATGGAAATTGATGAAGACTTAGTTATTCCTGATAAAAGTAAAAGTATAATGGAAGGAGCAATAGCACCTTGGGGAGAAGGGAGACTTAAAGAAGACTCATGGACATTTTGTATACTTAAGGCGCTTATGAAAAAATATAAATTTGACGTTAACACTCCTATTGAAAAACTTGATAATAAAATTGTGAATGTACTTTTATATGGAACGCAGGGTGAGAAAATAAAAGTTTATTATGTTAAGGATGATAGAAATATGGAATTTTATCATGCATATGAAGGCATAATAAATGAAATGAAAAGAAGATATATGGAAAGTGGTTCAGAGGCTATAAAGCAGGAAATTGAAAATTATATGAGTGATAAGCCATGTCCTAAATGTAAAGGTGCAAGGTTAAAAAAAGAAGCGCTTTCTGTACTTGTAGGTGGCAAAAATATAATTGAATTAAGTTCTATGCCAATAAGAGATGAAATTAAATTTCTAGATAAATTAAAGCTTAAAGAAAAGGATGTTATAATAAGTAATCAAATACTTAAAGAAATAAAAAGCAGACTTAAATTTCTTGTGGATGTTGGACTTGATTATCTTAACCTTACAAGAAATGCCAGAACGCTTTCGGGTGGAGAATCTCAAAGAATAAGGCTTGCAACTCAAATTGGTTCCAGTCTTGTTGGGGTACTTTATATACTAGATGAGCCAAGTATAGGGCTTCATCAAAGAGATAATGATAAACTAATTGCCACTATGCAGCATTTGAAGGAAATTGGCAATACTGTTATAGTTGTTGAGCATGATGAGGATACTATAAAGGCTGCGGATTATATTGTTGATGTGGGACCAGGAGCTGGTGAGCATGGTGGAAATATAGTTGCTGCTGGTACAATTGAAGATATAAAAAAATGCAGTAAATCAATTACAGGTCAGTATTTGACAGGAAAAAGGAAAATAGTAGTGCCTAATAATAGAAGAAAATTAGACAATAAGTTCATAGAAGTAATAGGAGCTAAGGAAAATAATCTAAAAAATATAAATGTAAAATTTCCAATTGGAGTATTTAATTGTGTTACAGGAGTATCTGGTTCGGGAAAGAGTACTCTTGTTAATGAAATACTTTATAAGGGACTAAACAAAAAATTAAATAGGGCAAAAGCAAACCCAGGAGTATATAAGGAAATTAGAGGAATTGAAAATATAGATAAAATTATAGACATAGATCAAAGTCCTATTGGCAGAACACCAAGATCAAATCCGGCCACTTATACAGGAGTTTTTGATATAATAAGAGAGTTATATGCTTCAACACAGGATTCAAAAGTAAGAGGTTACAAGGCAGGAAGATTTAGTTTTAATGTAAAAGGTGGAAGATGTGAAGCATGTAAAGGTGATGGAATAATAAAAATTGAAATGCAGTTTCTGTCTGATGTATATGTTCCTTGTGATGTCTGCGGCGGGAAAAGGTATAATAGAGAAACTCTTGAAATAAAATATAAAGGTAAGAATATTGATGATGTACTTAATATGACGGTTGAGGAGGCACTCGAATTCTTTAGTAATGTACCAAGAATAAAGAATAAACTTGAAACTCTTATGGAAGTTGGACTGGGATATGTAAGACTTGGACAGCCATCTACTCAGCTTTCAGGAGGAGAGGCACAGAGAATAAAACTTGCATATGAATTATCAAAACGAGGAACTGGAAAGACATTGTACATTTTGGATGAGCCAACTACAGGATTGCATACATATGATGTAAGTAAACTTATAGAGGTACTTCAAAGACTTGTTGATGCAGGAAACACAGTGGTTGTTATAGAGCATAATCTTGATGTAATAAAGTGCGCAGACTATATTATAGACCTTGGTCCTGAAGGCGGTGAAAGAGGAGGAACTATTTTGTGCGCTGGAACACCCGAGGATGTGGCTAAAAATACTTCATCATATACAGGACAATACTTAAAAAAAATGTTATAATTGTATAGGCTAGCGTAACTAAAATGCTAGCCTTTGGCTTTATTAAAGATATTATAGCGTAGGAGGGTGTTTTGTTTGTTTTTATATCTGGGATCGATTGGTGCTAGTCTAAGCAAATTAAGCTTGATTTTTAAGATAATAATTATTGCAATAGTGTATGTAATAATTTTGTATGCTCTGAGAATAATGTATAAGGATATAAAGAATGGAGGTTCCAAAAGGCCTTCAAGAAAAAAGACTTTTGGACTTGAAGTTATAGACCCTGGTGATAACAGGAATTTAAGAAGAGGATCTGTGATACCAATCAATAGAGAAACTACAATAGGAAGAAGAGATGATAATTCTGTAATTCTTAGAGAGGGATATGTCTCTGGGCATCATGCCAGAATATATCTTAGAAATACAGATTATATAATGGAAGATTTAAATAGTACTAATGGAACTATACTAAATGGTAGAAAGGTTGAAAAAAAAGTTTATATTAAAGCAGGAGACGAAATAAAAATAGGTAGTGCTGTATTTAAGGTAATAGGATAGGTGATATGATATGTATAACAGCGTGAAGGAAGAGAAAAAGCTATTAAGATATACTTACCTTTTTTGCTTAGTTTGTTTCTTTAACTTATTTATAATAAAGGATCCTTTTGATAAAGGAGCACTGGTATTATGTGGAATAATATGCTTTTTAATGGCATATTCGCACTTTATACTTAGAAAATTTTATCCTGATGGAGACAAGTATGTACTTATATTTTCATGTATACTGTCATCTATAGGAATGGTGATGTTATATAGAATTAAGGCAGATCTTGCCGTAAAACAAATTATTTGGTTTATAGGTGGGATTGCAATATTTATACTTATTGTTGTATTGCTTCCAGATCTTAAAAAATACGAAAAGTATAAATATGTATATATGGTTGTTTGCTTGATATTTATGGCAATGGCTACTATTCATGGTACATCAAAATATGGAGCTAAAAACTGGGTGTATATTGGCAGCATGGGATTTCAACCTTCTGAATTTGGAAAATATTTTTTGTTGCCTATCTGGCGTCTGCCTTAAAGGGATATAAAAATTTTAAACAGCTGATAGAACCAGCCATTGTTGTAATGGTAAGTTTAGGTTTCATGGTACTGCAAAATGATTTAGGTTCAGCTCTTTTATTTTTCGGAATTTCTATTACAATGCTTTATATAGCAACATCAAAATTAAAATACATAGTTGTGTGTTTAATTTTATTTATAGTTGGTGGATTTTTAAGCTATAAATTGTTTGGGCATGTTCGTTTAAGATTTATGATATGGCATAATCCATGGCCGTATAAAACCAATCAAAGTTATCAATTGGTTCAATCAATGTACTCTATAGCTTGGGGTGGATTGTTTGGTACAGGACTTGGACTTGGATATCCTAATTTTGTACCTGTAAGTGAATCTGATTTTATATTTTCAGCTATTTGTGAGGAAATGGGAGTGCTTATGGGATTTGCCATAATGATTCTTTACTTTTTACTTTTTTATAGATGTATGCGTGCAGCGGTATATGCAGAAGATAATTTTTCAAGACTTCTTGCAGTAGGATATAGTGCAATGATAGCGTCACAAGTTTTAGTAATAGTTGGAGGAGTTACTGGAATGATACCTTTAACTGGAATAACTCTTCCACTTATTAGTTCAGGTGGAAGCTCAATGATAATAATTTTTGTTGCCCTTGGTATAATTCAAAAAATATCAGAGGGAGGAAAATAAATGAACGATATTTCGAATAATACAAAAAAGGTTTTGATGGTTTTTATAATATTCTTTATTGCCACCATTTCTTACATAACATATTTTGAAATGGTGACAGGACCTAAAATTGTGAATAATACCGACAATAAAAGGTTATGGGCAAAGAGAAATGAAGTTTTAAGA
Organism: Clostridium sp. DMHC 10; assembly: GCF_001270375.1. Classification (NCBI taxonomy): domain Bacteria; kingdom Bacillati; phylum Bacillota; class Clostridia; order Eubacteriales; family Clostridiaceae; genus Clostridium; species Clostridium sp. DMHC 10. Next base: position 55,165 of record NZ_LGVB01000013.1, on the reverse strand, counting down.
GGTACAATATATGACAGAAATAAAAAGCCTTTAACGACCAGTGAAAGAGTAAATACTCTTACTCAGAAAAGAAGTTATACTGGAGGGGCATTATTTGCACATGTACTTGGATATGTAAATCAAAAGTATGGATTAACTGGACTTGAAGCTAAGTACGACCAATATTTAATGGGTGCAAAGGATGAGAGTTTAACACAGTTTTTAAATAGTGTCATAAAAAATAAAGGTAATGTTCAAGCAGAAGAAAAAAATGGAGATGATTTAATAACTACTTTAGATTACAATGTTCAAAAGGAGGCATTTGATGCGCTTGGTGATAACAGAGGAGCTGTTGTAGCCTTAGATCCTAAAACTGGTGAAATTTTAGCAATGGTGTCAAAACCATCTTTTGATCCAAATGATTCTGCACTTCAGTCGAATTGGTCTTCATTAAATAGTGATTCAAGTAGACCACTTTTAAATAGAGCAGTCTCAGGATTATATCCGCCGGGATCTACCTTTAAGACTATAACTGCAATTAGTGCACTTGAAAATATATCTGGAATTGAAAATAGAACTTTTAATGACAATGGTGTACTTGTATTTAATTCAAGACAATCCTTAAGGAATTTTGATGGAGAGTCTTTTGGAACTATAAGCTTTAAGGATGCTTATGTGCATTCAAGTAATGTTGTATTTGGAACATTAGGTATGGAACTTGGAAATGACAAGCTAAAGAAAACAGCAGAAGATTTTTATTTTAATAAGGATATACCTTGTGATGGAATAGTTATAGATAAAAGTCAATTTCCAACACTTAAAAGCTATGAAGTGGGAAATAAGGCTCAAAGTGCCATAGGTCAGGCAAGCGATCTTGCTACTCCTATGCAAATGGCTCTTGTAGCAAGTACTATTGCAAATGATGGAGTTATGATGAAACCTCATCTTGTAAAACAGATATTAGCTAGTGATGGAAGTGTTGTGCAAGATATTCAAGGAGAAAGCAATGGAAGCATAATATCAAGTGATGTTGCGGCTACAATGAGAAGTTTTATGAAAAATGTTGTTGCAGAAGGAACAGGTGGGAATGCGGCTATAGAAGGCGTTGATGTTTGTGGTAAAACAGGTACGGCAGATCATCAAGAAAATGGAAAAGATGCAAAACCTCATTCGTGGTTTATAGGCTTTGCTCCATATAACAATCCTAAAGTTGCAGTGGCAGTTATAGTTGAGGATGGAGGCCAAGGTGGTATTGCAGCAGCTAAAATTGCTTCACAGGTAATGGGAACTGCATTGGGCAAGTAGAAGGAGAGAGAAAAGTGTTTGATTTTAAGTATCAGTTAAAGATTCTTCCAGATAGACCAGGAGTATATCTTATGAAGAACTCTTTGGGTGAAATAATATATGTAGGAAAGGCAAAAATATTAAAGAATAGAGTTAGACAATACTTTCAAAGTTCAAAAAACCATTCTGAAAAAGTTAAGGCAATGGTTAAAAACATAGCTGAGTTTGAATATATAGTTACAGATTCCGAAATGGAAGCACTTATTTTAGAATGTAACTTAATAAAAAAGTATAGACCTAGGTATAACATACTCTTAAAAGATGACAAACACTATCCTTTTATTAAGGTCACTATAAATGAGGATTTTCCGAGAATAATAATGACTAGAATGAAAGTTAAGGATGGAACAAAATATTTTGGACCGTACCCTGAAGTTTCAGCGGTATATGAAACGCTGGACTTGATTAAAAAAATTTTTCCTATTAGAAATTGCAAAATGACAATTAAGGAAGGACAGAAGAAAGTTAGACCTTGCCTTAATTATTATATAAAAAGATGTAATGCACCATGCGCAGGATTTGTAACCAAAGAGGAATATTCCGTTATAATAAAAAATGTATTATCACTTCTTTCAGGCAGAAATGTTGAAATTATAAATGATATGAAAAGAAAAATGGATAAAGCAGCGGAAGAACTTGAATTTGAAAAAGCAGCAGCCTATAGAGATAAAATAAGTGCATGTGAAAAAATACTTGAAAAGCAAAAAATAATTGGAAGTAATTTTCAAGATGAGGATTTCATAAATGTTTTTAGCGATGGAAAAGATAGCTGTGTTCAGATATTCTTTGTTAGAACAGGAAAAATTATAGGAAGAGAGCATTTTACTTTTGATAATACAGAAGGGCAGAGCAGTGAGGAAATAATATCCGAATTTATAAAGGAATTTTATGGGGGAACAGCTTATATACCAAAGGATATATATGTTCCTTGTATTTACGATGCAGAACTTTTGCAGGATTGGCTTTCAATGAAAAGAGGTTCTAAAGTAAACATTAAGATTCCACAAAAGGGTGAGAAGAAAGATTTGCTTGATATGGTTTTTAGAAATTCTAAGATTATGCTTGAACAGTTTAAATTAAAACTATTGAGTGATAAGAAGAATAATACACAAGTTATTGAAAAATTCGCTGAATTTCTTAAACTAGATGATATACCACATAGAATAGAAGCATATGATATTTCTAATATTCAAGGTGTTGATTCTGTTGGATCAATGATTGTTTTTGAAGATGGGAAACCTAAAAATAGTGATTATAGAAGATTTAAAATAAATTCTGTAAAGGGCGCTAATGATTACGAGAGTATGAGAGAAATTTTAACTAGAAGATTCAAACATGGTTTAGAAGAGGTTAAAGCAATTGCGGAGAGTAAAATATCTTTAAGTGCAGGAAAATTTTGTGTGTTTCCGGATCTTATTTTAATGGATGGAGGTAAGGGGCAAATAAATATAGCCCTTGAGGTACTTAAAGAATTTAGTATAAATATTCCTGTATGTGGAATGGTTAAGGATGACAGGCATAATACTAGAGGAATAATATATAATAATGAGGAATTAAATTTAAAGGGAAATTCTGATATAATGCATTTTGTCACTAGAGTTCAAGATGAAGTACATAGGTTTGCTATAACCTATCATAGAAGCCTAAGAGATAAAAGGGTGCTTCATTCAGTGTTAGATGATATACCAGATATAGGAGCTACCAGAAGAAAAGAACTGCTTAAAAATTTTGGCAACATAGAAAATATAAAAAAAGCATCTTATGATGAACTTATAAAAATACCATCTATAAACAAAAAAGCAGCAGAAAGCATTGTTCAATACTTTAAAAGCAGTTCACAATGACGAAGAATGGGGATGTCGCACTAAAAATATTGGGAACTAATTTAAGAAGTGAAGGGTTTTAACTTACTTCGTTCGCTAAAAGACTAAGGTTTTCGCTATGCGAAAGGTGAAGGGGTTTACGGTGCTATGCACGTAAAAAGGTGAACTTTTTTATCTTCGATAAAAAGCTAAGGATGATTTTCTTACGTTTCACTACAGAAAATCTTTAACTTATTTAAATTATTTATTTTTCGTAGTGAAGCGGAGAAAAATATTCCTTAACTTTTTGCTGTGGCAAAACCCTTCACCTTTGACAAGCAAAGCTATGTCAAACCCTTCACTTTTCAAACAAGTGAAAAAATTAGTTTTTTAAAGAGCAGGGCGAGTTAAAACCCTTCACTCATTGTGAATTGTATTAGTTGGGAGGAAATTGATTTGAAGTACGTAGTAGATTTGCATACGCATAGTATAGTGAGTGGGCATGCTTATACAACATTACTTGAAAATATAAAACAGGCATCGTTAAATGGAATAAAAGTGTTGGGTACTAGTGAACATGGACCTAAAATGCCTGGTGGACCACATATATATTATTTTGGAAACATGAGAAATATTCCTAGAGAGCTTTATGGTGTAAAAATACTAAGGGGCTGTGAAGCTAATATAATTGATAGAGAAGGCAATATAGATTTACCAGAAGAGGTACAAGAAAATTTGGATTATATAATTGCAAGCCTCCATGATCCATGTATTGATCCAGGAACTATTGAAGAAAACACAAAAGCGGTTATAAATGTTATGAATAATAAAAGAATAGATATACTTGGACATTTGGGGAATCCCACTTTTCCAATCGATAAAGAAACTGTAGTAAAAAAGGCAAAAGCGACTAATACCATTATAGAATTGAATAATGGCTCATTAACTGGTTCTAGAGAAGGAAGCATGAAAAGCTGCATTGAGATAGCTGAGCTTTGTAAGAAAAATAAGGTAAAGGTCATATTAAGCACTGATGCGCACATATCTTTTAAAATAGGTAAATTTGAAAAAGCACAAGAAATTGTAAGAAGAGTAAATATGCCTGAAGAACTTATAGTAAATAATGATGAAAACAAAATTTTCGATTATTTAAAGGCAAAAGGCAAGCTGATTAATATTTAAACTTGATTATAAGCCTGTTTTAAATTATACTAACTTTATATTAATATTTTGAGGAGATGTACTATGAATTATATTCAGTATTTTGTGGCAGAACTTAATAAATTTATGGATGAGGATGATATTAAAATTGATGTGCCTATGAAGAAGTACACATCTTTTAAGGTTGGTGGTAATGCTGATGTGCTTATAACACCTAAAAAATATGAAGATGTAAGTAAGATAATAGATTTATGTAAAATTAATAATATAAATTACTATATAGTAGGTAATGGATCTAATATTCTCGTAAAAGATGGCGGGCTTAGGGGAGTCGTTATAAATTTATCTAAACTTAATAAAATAACTATTAATGGTGAAGAACTTACAGCACAAGGAGGAGCTTCACTTGGAGATGTAAGTATAAAATCTCGTGATGAAAGTTTAACAGGTCTTGAATTTGCATGTGGGATTCCAGGTACAGTTGGAGGCGCTGTGGCTATGAATGCTGGTGCATATAATGGTGAGATATCGGATGTGATAGACAGTGTTCTAGTTATGGATAATGATGGACAAATATTGAGATTAAGTAGTGAAAAGCTTGAGCTTGGATACAGGACTAGTATAATATTAAAACAAAACTATATTGTTCTGGAAGCAAGTTTTAAACTTCAAAAGGGAGAATATGATAAAATTGCTGGAAGAATCAGCGATCTTATGAGACGACGAAGAGAAAAACAGCCGCTTGAATATCCTTCAGCAGGAAGTACATTTAAAAGACCAGAGGGGCATTTTTGCAGCAAAACTTATTCAAGATAGTGGACTAAAGGGAACCCAAATAGGTGGAGCGCAAGTATCTGATAAACACTCTGGATTTATTATTAACAAAGAAGATGCAACGGCTAAGGATATTTTAGATTTAATACATTTTGTTCAAAAAACAGTTAAGAATAAATTTAATGTAGAACTTGAGCCGGAAGTTAGAATCTGGGGAGAAGATAAATAGGAAATAGCTATATTAATTATTTGCTGAAGTTGTACAGTCATTTTGTATAAGTAACTTCAGCATTTTGTGTTATAATTAAGTTGATTTCAGTATAAACAAGTACTAAATGAGGAGGCGGTAAAAATGAGATTTGTCATTGTTACTGGGTTATCTGGGGCAGGAAAGACTCAGGCAATAAGGAGTCTTGAAGATTTGGGATATTTTTGCGTTGATAATTTGCCGTCAACACTTATACCAAAGTTTGCAGAAGCATGTTTTCAAACGCAAGGAGTGATAGATAGAGTTGCACTTGTAATAGATATTAGAGGTGGTAAGTTTTTTGATAATATTTTTGAAGGATTAGATTACCTTAAAAATAATGGATACAGTTATGAAATATTATTTCTCGATGCTTCAGATGAAGTACTTATAAAGAGATATAAAGAATCCAGAAGAAAGCATCCTCTTGCACCAGAAGGAAGAATTATTAATGGAATAGAGCTTGAAAGAAAAAAGTTGGAAGAAATTCGAAATATGGCAAATAATATAATTGACACTTCAAAGCTTGTAGCAAGAGAACTTAAAGAAAAAATAACAGTAATTTATCAGAGGGAAGGTCAAATTGAAACTAAACTTATAGTTACAGTAGTATCCTTTGGATTTAAATATGGAATTCCAGTTGATTCAGATCTTGTTTTTGATGTTAGATTTTTACCTAATCCATTTTATATACCAGACCTTAAACATTATTCAGGAAATGAAAAGCCGGTAAGTGAATATGTAATGTCATTTCCTCAAACTCAAGCTTTTATTGATAAGCTTCATGATATGCTTAAATTTTTAATACCAAACTACATTAAAGAAGGCAAAAGGCAGCTTATAGTTTCAATAGGGTGCACTGGAGGAAGGCATCGTTCAGTAACAATAGCTAATGAAATTTATAAGAGACTAAAAAATGATGGGCAAATTGTCAATATTGATCATAGAGATATTGAAGAGGATATTAATAAAGGTGGTAAAAAGCTATGAAATTTATGGATTGGATAAAGCCTGGTATTAAACTCAAGCGATGGATTATGCTTGGACTTATTGGAGTGTTTTTTATGGCTTTTGCTCTTGCAGAACTTATAAGAAACGGAATATTCTATAGTAATTATTATAGGGCATTTTATATTTTTCTAATTATAACTGGTGGTTTTATAGTTTATATCTCAATTACTCAAGGAATGCGATCTGTAATATCACTTATAAATAAAGGATACTTGAATGTATCTTTAGATTCTAGAAGGTTGAGTAACTTAATATATGAAAAAAGACTTCTTGTTAAAGGCCCTAAGATTGTTGCAATAGGCGGCGGAACAGGGCTTTCCACCATGCTTAGAGGACTTAAAGATTATACATCTAATATAACCGCCGTTGTTACTGTTGCAGATGATGGAGGCGGTTCAGGTGCTTTGAGAGAAGACCTTGGAATACTTCCGCCAGGTGATATAAGAAACTGTATACTTGCTTTATCCGATACAGAACCACTTATGCAGGAATTACTTCAGTACAGATTTAAAGATGGAAGACTTAAAAATCAAAGTTTTGGAAATCTTTTTTTAGCAGCAATGGATGGGATTTCAGCTAATTTTGAAGAAGCTGTTCGTAAGATGAGCTCTGTACTTGCAGTAACAGGTAAAGTAATTCCAGTTACACTTGATAATGTTGTTTTAAAAGCAAAATTAAAAAATGGGGTTGTAGTAGAAGGAGAGTCAAATATACCAGAAGCTGCAAATTTATATGAAAGCCCAATAGAAAAAGTTTTTATAGATCCTAAGAACGCAAAAGCGCTTAAAGAAACTGTAGAAGCTATAAAAGATGCAGATGCTATAATTTTAGGACCTGGAAGCTTGTATACCAGTGTAATTGCAAACCTTTTAGTAAAAGATATAGCTGTTGAACTTCAAAAAACAAAGGCTCTCAAATTATATGTTTCCAACATAATGACACAGCCTGGAGAAACTGATGGCTTTAGTGTATCTGACCATATAAAGGCAATATTTAAACATGTTGGTGGAAAAGTCGTGGATTATACTGTTGTGAATATAGGCAGTATTGATGAAAAATTAAAGGGAAAATATTTTGAAAAGACATCTGAACTTGTTGAAATAGATGAAAAAGAACTTAATAAAATTGGAGTTGGAGTTATTAAAGGGGATTTCATAAAGATAAAAGATGGCCTTGTAAGACATGATTCTGATAAATTGGCATCAATTTTAATTGAAACTATTATGGATAAAAAATTATTCTATGATAAAAAGAAGATAATTGAATATTTCTACTTATCACAGAGATTAAAAGAAAATAAAGCTACTAAAAATAGGGAGTAAGTAAAATGTCGTTTTCATCGAAAGTAAAAGGAGAAGTATGTAGATATAATGAATATGATAAAAGCGGAACTATAGCTCTTTTGTCGGCTATTATGAAATCAAGTGGAACCTTGTCACTTGAGGGAAATCGAAAAATAAGTTTTAGGATAGTAACTGAAAATCCAGCTATAGCAAGGCTTATATTTAAACTTTTAAAGGAATTCTTTTCTATACACACAGATATAATGGTGAAGAAAAGCAATTCTTTAAAGAAAAACAATATATATGTAGTGTGTATAACAGAAGAAATGGGAGTAAGAAATTTACTAAAAACTGTGGGAATACTCAAAAATGAAGATGATGTGCTTGAAATTAATTACAATATACCACCTGAGCTTGTTTCTGATGAAGTAAATAAAAGGATGTATATAAGAGGTGCATTTTTGGGCGGCGGCAGTGTAAGTAATCCTGAGAAAATGTATCATCTTGAATTTGTAACCCATGATGAAGAATATGCAAAGGATTTAAGTGGTCTAATTAACACTTATAACTTAAATTCAAAAGTAATAAAAAGAAAAAGTAGTTATGTAGTATATATAAAAGAAGGAGAGCATATAGTTGATCTTTTAAATATTATTGGAGCACACACAAACCTTCTTGAACTCGAAAATATAAGAATTATGAAAGAAATGAGAAATAACGTAAATAGATTGGTAAATTGTGAAACTGCAAATCTAAGCAAGACAGTTAATGCTTCTGTAAGGCAAGTAGAAAGTATTAAACTTATACAAAGAGAAATAGGCCTTGCAAGACTTCCAGAAAATTTACGTGAGATTGCAGATTTAAGACTTAATTATCCTGATGAATCTTTAAAAGAACTTGGGAAAATGCTGGATCCACCTGTTGGAAAGTCAGGTGTCAATCATAGATTGAGGCGTATAGAAAAAATTGCAGAAGAAATTAGAAAGGAGGGAAAATAAATTTAATGTCGAAGCATGAGGAAATAATAAGATACATCATGACACTTAAAGCTGGCACTAAAATTTCCGTAAGAAGCATAGCCAATAAGTTAGAAGTAAGCGAAGGAACCGCTTATAGAGCAATTAAAGAATGTGATAACCTTGGACTGGTAACCACAATACCTAGAGTTGGAACTATAAAAATAGATAAGGTTCAAAAAAAGAATATAGAAGTGCTTACTTATGGAGAAATTGTTAGTATAATAGATGGAAGCATACTTGGAGGCAGAACAGGAATAGATAAAACGCTTAACAAGTTTGTTATAGGTGCCATGACGGCAGAAGCTATGGATAAGTATATAAGTCCAGGAAGCTTGACTATTGTTGGAAATAGAGAAGATGCACAAAAGGTATCACTTCTTAATAATTCTGCAGTACTCATAACTGGTGGCTTTGGATGCAGTGACGAGATTAAAAGCTTGGCAGATGAAAAACAACTTCCAGTTATATCTTCAAATTATGATACTTTTACCATTGCAAGTATAATAAATAAAGCGATATCTGAAAACTTAATTAAAAAGGATATAATTTTGGTTGAAGATATAATGAATGATGATCCACAGTATTTAAAATATGATGATTCAGCTAAAAAGCTTAAAAAGTATGAAAAGATGAGTGGGATACATAAATTACCTGTTGTAAATAAGAATAAAAAAGTAATTGGAGTTATTAATTTTAAACGGCTAAGTGAAAAAATAGAAAATGAAGATGTAAAAAGTGATTATATCGTTGGAAAGTATATAAATGAGGAACCTTTTTATTGTAGATTGTAAAACCACTGTTGCATATGCAGCACACATTATGGGCTGGGAGAATATAAGTATGTGTTTAGTGGTTGATAGCAATAAAAAACTCATTGGTACAATAGGAAGAAAAGAAATTGTTGAAGCAATTCAGTATGCTCTTAGGCAGCCTCAAGCAGGTGAAACAATAGAAGATATGATACTTAAAAACTTTCAATATTCTTATGCAGAGGATGGAATGCATTTTTATGGTAAAATAGTATCTGAAATGTTAGAACCACTTGGATCGGCATCATGGAATTCACTTGGAATGCTTCTTTCAACAGCAGCTGTGATGACATTAAGGAGTAAAAATAATATGAATGTATCTATTGACAGCATATCAACTTATTTTGTAAAACCAATTCAAATGGATACTAATATTAATATACATACTAAAATAATAGATCTTGGAAGATTTTTTGCTAAGGTTGAGGTTGGAATGGTTAATGAAAAGAACGAAGATATAGCAAAGTCCATACTTTCGGCTAAAATCTTGAAGATACAATAATAGATTCAACAATATAGAAAGGAGGAAATTACATGGAGGATATTTTTAAAGATTTCGTTCATTTGCATGTACATACAGAATACAGCCTATTAGATGGCTCTGGAAAGATAGAAAAATTAGTTCAAAGGGCAAAAGAACTTGGAATGAAAAGTATTGCAATAACAGATCATGGAGCTATGTATGGCTGTGTTGAATTTTATAAGGCAGCTAAAGAAGCGGGAATAAAACCAATAATAGGCTGCGAAATTTATGTGGCAACTAAATCAATGTACATAAAGCAAAACGATCCTGAAAATGAAACACATCATCTTGTACTGCTTGTTAAAAATGAAACTGGTTATAAAAATCTCATGAAAATTGTTTCAAAAGCATCTATAGATGGTTTTTATTATAAGCCAAGAGTTGACCATGAGTATTTAAAACAGCATAGTGAAGGAATTATAGCTTCAAGTGCTTGTCTGGCTGGAGAAATACAGTCCGATTTGCTTAAGGGAAGGCTTGAAAGAGCTAAAGAAACTGCACTTTTTTTATAAGGATATATTTAAAGATGGTTTTTATCTTGAACTTCAAGATCATGGGATAAGTGAACAGTTAAAAGTAAATGAGCTGGTTATACAGCTTTCAAAGGAACTTGATATTCCTCTTATTGCAACTAATGATGTTCATTACATAAATAAAGAAGATTCAAGAGCTCATGATATACTTTTGTGCATACAAACAGGAAAAAATGTAGATGATGAAAATAGAATGAAATATGTTCCAGAGCAGTTTTATTTAAAATCTCAGGAAGAAATGTATAATCAATTTTCATATGTAAAAGAAGCACTTTTGAATACTTCAAAGATAGCTGACGAATGTAATTTTGAGTATAAATTCCATGAATCAAAACTTCCTAATTTTCCACTTCCAGAAGGTACAGATCACTATTTATACCTAGAAAATTTGTGTAAGAATGGGCTTCATGAAAGGTATGCCAACATAACCGATGAGCTGAAAAAAAGACTTGACTATGAGCTTGGAATAATAAGGCAGATGGGTTATGTTGATTATTTTCTTATAGTTTGGGATTTTATAAGATTTGCAAGAGAAAATGAAATACCTACAGGACCTGGAAGGGGATCTGGTGCAGGGTCACTAGTTGCGTATACTCTTGGAATAACAAAAATTGATCCTATTAAATATAATTTAATTTTTGAAAGATTCTTAAATCCAGATAGAATATCGATGCCAGATATTGATAGTGATTTTTGCTATGAAAAAAGACAGAAGGTTATAGACTATGTAGTAGAGAAATACGGCAAAGACTGTGTTTCACAAATTGTAACCTTTGGAACTATGGCTGCAAGACTTTGTATAAGAGATGTTGGAAGGGCTATGAATTATTCTTATGCAGAGGTTGATAAAATAGCTAAAATGATTCCATCAGTACTTAATATAACTATAGATAAAGCGCTTGAACTTAACCCTGAACTTAAAGAAATATACGATTCAGATGATAGAATAAAAGATTTAATCGATGTTGCAAGAACACTAGAAGGACTCCCAAGACATACTTCGACTCATGCTGCAGGTGTTGTAATATCCTCTCAACCTCTTGTGAATTATGTACCGCTTCTTAAAAATGAAGATTCAATTGTAGCACAGTTTACCATGGGAGTACTTGAGGAACTTGGACTTTTAAAGATGGACTTTTTAGGTCTTAGAACTCTTACAGTTATAAAAGATACTATAGATATGATCAAAGAAAATCAAGGTATAGACATAGATATAGATAAAATAAATTTTGAAGATGAAAAAGTTTATAAAATGATAGGCGATGGAAAAACAGTTGGTGTATTTCAACTTGAATCTCCAGGAATGACAAGTTTTATGAAAGAGTTAAAACCTGACAGTCTTGAAGATATAATTGCGGGTATAAGTCTTTATAGACCTGGGCCTATGAGTGAAATACCTAGGTATATTAAGAATAAAAATAATTCTGAGGAAATACAGTATCTTACACCAGAACTTGAGCCAATTTTAAAGGTTACTTACGGATGTATGGTTTATCAAGAACAGGTAATGCAAATAGTAAGAGATCTTGCAGGATATTCTATGGGCAGAAGTGACCTTGTAAGACGTGCCATGTCCAAAAAGAAGCATCATGTTATGGAAGAAGAAAGGCATAATTTTATATATGGAATTACAAATGAAGAGGGAGAAGTTGAGGTCCCTGGCTGTGTAAGAAATGGTATATCAGCAGAAATTGGAAATAAGATATATGATTCAATGATGGATTTCGCAAGTTATGCATTTAATAAATCACATGCTGCTGCCTATGCTGTAGTTGCATATGATACTGCATATTTAATTTGCTACTACCCTACAGAGTACATTGCTGCAATGCTTAATAGCGTTATGGGAAATAATGAGAAGGTAGCATTTTACACTAGATTTGCAGATAAACTTGGAATACAAATTTTACATCCAGATATAAACGAAAGCTATTCAAAGTTTACAGTTAAAGGTGAAACTATAAGATTTGGAATGGCATCTATTAAAAATGTGGGTATGAATGTAGTAGAAAGCATAGTAAAAGCAAGAAATAAAAGCGGGAGGTTCTCATCATTCACTGATTTTTGCAATAAAATTGATATGTCATATGTAAATAAAAAAGCAGTAGAAAGCATAATTAAGGCTGGAGGTTTTGATAGCTTTGGCGTATATAGGTCTCAACTTATTTCGGTTTTTGAAAAAGTTATGGATGGAGTATCAAACCAGCAGAAAAAAAACATACAGGGACAGATGAATTTATTCACAGATTTTGGTAAAAATACCTATGATGATATTGAAATAAAGTATCCAGACATAAAGGAATTTGATAAAAAATATATTCTTGCAATGGAAAAAGAAATGACAGGAATATACCTCTCAGGTCATCCTCTTGAAGATTATAAGGAAACTTTGGAAAATGTTACAAATACAAAAATATTAGATATAATTGGAAATGAATCTCTAGAAGAGGACGGAAGTCTACCTCAGGATAATGGAATAGTGGACGGATCAAGGGTTATTATAGGAGGTATAGTTACTGAGGTTACTAAAAAAGTAACTAAAAATAACACTATGATGGCGTTTATAAAAGTAGAAGATATGTATGCTGGCATAGAAATTGTAATATTTCCTAAAGTATTTGAGAAAAATATTTCCTACATAAAAGAAGATGAGCTGGTAATAATAAAGGGTAGGATAAACAAAAGAGAGGATGAACAGCTAAAATATTATGTGAAGAAATTAAACCTCTCATAAAAATCAGTAATGAAAAACTTTATATTTTAGTTGAAGATGAAGAAGAAGTTAGGAATGCACTAAGTAAAATAAGGGAAATAGGTGTTGTTTATAAAGGAAATATTCCTATTTATCTATGTACTAAAAAAGAAAGAAAAAAAGTTTTTGATTGACAAATCTATGTGGCTTGAAAAAAAATATTGATTCAATGAATTTTTTAAAAGATAAGTTTGGCGAATCCAATATAAAAGTGTTATAATATAGCTGGATGTTAATTCATTTGTTACATTAAATAAAATAATAATAAAAGTTTTAGAAAAATGTATTAATATTTTTAAATGTAGGCTTTATTTTACACAAAGCATTGAATATTTATTTATTTTAGATTAAAATTAATATTGTAATTTACAATTGTCAATTTGTAAAATATGTGGGACAAGTTAAGTCCCTGCGGTCGTAGGAGGTATATGAATATGAAGACTATAGCAGTACTTACAAGTGGTGGAGATGCACCAGGAATGAACGCTGCAATTAGAGCAGTAGTTAGAACTGCACTAGATAAAGGTCTTAAAGTTATGGGAATTCAAAGAGGATACAGCGGCCTTATAAATGGTGAACTTTTTGAAATGCAGAGGCACAGTGTTTCTGACATAATTCAAAGAGGTGGAACAATACTTAGAACTGCAAGATGTGCTGAATTTTTAAAAGAAGAAGGAAGAAAGAAAGCGGCAGATGTCCTAAGGGTATTTGGCGTTGATGGTCTTGTTGTAATAGGAGGCAATGGTTCCTTTATGGGAGCGCAAAAGCTATCAAAATTGGGAATAGCAACAGTTGGACTTCCGGGTACTATCGATAATGATTTATCCTATACTGATTATACAATAGGTTTTGATACTACACTTAATACTGTGTTAGATGCTATTAATAAACTTAGAGATACTTCTACATCTCATGAAAGAGTAAGTATAGTTGAGGTTATGGGAAGAGATTGTGGTGATATAGCATTGTACTCTGGCATTGCAGGTGGAGCTGAAAGTGTTATTATACCAGAAAAAGGTTATGATTTTGATAACCTATGCAAAACAATACTTGAAGGAAAGTTAAATGGTAAGATGCATAATTTAATAATCCTAGCAGAAGGTGTTGGCGGTGCAGCAGAACTTGCCAAAAAGGTTGAAAGTGTTACAGGGATAGAAACAAGAGCTACAATTTTAGGACACATTCAAAGAGGTGGAAGTCCATCAGCTTTTGACAGAATACTTGCATCAAGAATGGGAGTAAAAGCTGTAGAAGTATTGATTGAAGGAAAAACATCTAGAGTAGTTGGAATAAGAGATAACAAAATAGTTGATGATGATATTGATGAAGCTTTGGATATGCCAAGAAAATTTAATGAGGAACTTTATAACATAGCTAATATGCTTTCAAAATAATTTATATATATATATTTAGTTTTTAAATCACACTTTATAAGAAATGAGGAGAGTAATATAATGCAAAGAACAAAGATGATTTTTACACTAGGACCTGCAAAGTGAAAATGAGGAAATTTTATCAAAATTTATTGAAGCTGGAATGAACGCTTCAAGACACAACTTTTCACATGGAGATCACGAAGAACACAGAGGAAGAATAAACCTTGTAAAAAAATTAAGAGAAAAGTATAACAAGCAAATAGCAATAGTGCTAGATACAAAGGGACCAGAAATAAGAACTGGAAATTTTGAACCTTCAAAGTTAGAATTAGCTAAAGGATCAACATTTACTGTTCACTGTGGTGAAGAAGTAGTTGGAGATGCAACAAAATGTTCTATCAGTTACAAGAACTTATACAAAGATGTAAAACCAGGCAACACTATATTAATAGATGATGGTCTTGTTGGACTTACAGTTAAAACAATAGAAGGAACAAATATTGTTTGTGAAGTTGCAAATACAGGATTGGTTGGAAGCCACAAAGGAGTTAATGTACCTAACGTATCAATAAAGCTTCCTGCAATGACTGAAAAAGATAAAGATGATTTAATCTTCGGATGTGAAGTTGGAATTGATGCTGTAGCTGCATCATTTGTAAGAAAAGCTGAAGATGTAAAAGCTATAAGAGATGTTCTTGTAGCACATGGTGGAAAAGATATAAAAATAATCTCAAAGGTTGAAAGCCAAGAGGGTGTTGACAATATAGATGATATCATAGAGTATTCTGATGCTATCATGGTTGCTAGAGGAGATATGGGAGTTGAAATTCCTATAGAAAAAGTTCCTTTAACTCAAAAAATGATAATAGAAAAATGTAATAAAGCAGGAAAATTTGTTATAACTGCAACTCAAATGCTTGATTCTATGATAAGAAACCCAAGACCAACAAGAGCAGAAGCATCAGATATAGCTAATGCAATATTTGATGGTACAGATGCTATAATGTTAAGTGGAGAAAGTGCTAATGGATCATACCCAGTAGAAGCTGTTCAAACAATGGCAAAAATAGCACAAGAAGCAGAATCTCAATTAGATTATGAAAAAATCTTAGCTAAGAGAAAAGAAGACGCAACTCCAAGTGTTGCAAATTCAATAGCTATGTCAGCTTGTGCTACAGCAAGAGAATTAGGAGCAACAGCAATAATAACTGCCACTCAAACAGGAAATACTGCAAGAATGGTTTCAAAATACAGACCTAATGTTCCAGTTATAGCTGTAACACCAAATGAAAGTGTTGCAAGAAAGCTTGCTTTAAACTGGGGAGTTGTTACAATAGTATCCGAATCAGTTAAATCAACAGATGAATTAATAGCTTCTTCTGTAGATAAGGCTTTACAAGCTGGATATATTAAAAAAGGTGATTTAGTAGTTGTTGCTGCAGGAATACCTGTAGACGTAACAGGAACTACTAACATGATGAAAGTTCACGTTGTTAAATAGTACTTGTACAAATAAATAAAAGAAAAGGAACTGCTTGACCAAGGTTGAGTAGTTCTTTTTTTGCAGCGTTAGCGGAGAAAAATCATCCATCGCTTTACTCTTAATCTTTAAAAATTACTTGTAAAACTTTAATATTTGAGTTCTAAAGATTTCCTGTATAAAAAAATTTTTTTATATAAGTATATTATTTTGCTATTGTGGTTAAAATGATAAGATGATAAAATATAATGATAAAAAGAATTAAATGGCAACTGATTCTTTTTCAGTATACCGCGTTTATATTAAAATTTTTTATAACAAATCTGCTTTTTCTAAATATTAAAAATTTAATTTAAATATGGCAGCTAAAGCGGTATTTATTCTACTTGCACCTTAGGGTGCTTTTTTTTATATGCCAATAAGTTACATTTTGTATTTCGTTGACATACGGGTGTATTTAATATAGAATAAATATGTTGAATAAATACTAAAAAAGGCGAAAAACAGGAGGCTATTTTAATGAGAAGAAAACTTTCATTCGTTTTGGCTTTAATTATGTTGACATCCTTAGTTTTAACTGGATGCAGTGCTAAAGCGAATAGAAAAAAGAAATTTAGCAGCGATGTAATAAAAATTGGTGTATTTGAACCAATGACCGGTGCTAACGCAGCAGGTGGAGAGCTTGAGGTTGAAGGGGTAAAATTAGCAAATAAACTTTATCCAACAGTTAACGGAAAAAAGGTTGAATTGGTTTTTGCTGATAATAAATCAGACAAGGTAGAGGCAGCAAGTGCGGCTTCAAATCTTGTAGAACAAGAAAATGTAAATGCCATTATAGGAAGTTGGGGAAGCGGAAATTCAATGGCCGCTGGTGATGTTATTAAACAAGCGCAGATACCGACTGTGGGAGCTTCGTGTACAAGCCCATTGGTTACTGCAGGTAATGATTATTACTTTAGAGTTTGTTTCATTGATCCTTTTCAAGGAACTGTTATGGCTAAATATGCAGCAAATGAATTAAAGGTTAAAAAAGTAGCTTTACTTCAGGAAGTATCAAGCGATTATTCAGTGGGAATCTGTAAATTCTTTTCTGATGCATTTAAAAAGCTCACTAAAAATGAAAATGCCATTATAGCTAAGGAAAATTATAATACAGGTGATCAAGACTTTACAGCACAGCTTACGACTATAAAAGGTAAGCATCCTGACGCTATATTTGCACCGGGTAACTTTACAGAAGGAGCTTTAATAATAAAGCAAGCTAGACAGCTTGGAATAAAAGTTCCTATTATAGGAGGAGATACTTGGGAAACACCTGAGTTTATAGATATAGGTAAGGATGCAGTAGAAGGAACAGTTTTTTCAACCTTCTTTGCAACTGAAAAGCCTATAACTGAAGAATCAAAGAAATTTCTTGCAGCCTATAGAGCACAATATAAGAAGGAACCAGCAGCAGTTACGGCTTTAGCATATGATGCTTATTTGGTAATACTTGATGCTATAAAAAGATCAAATTCAGTAGATCCAGTAAAAATAAGAGATGCAATTGCTAAAACTAAAAATTTTCCTGGAGCAGCAGGAGTAATTACAATCGATGAAAATAATAATGCTGTTAAAGACGCAGTATTAAAAGTGGTGAAAAACGGAAAATTTACTTATCTTGATACTATAAAAGCAAATGGAAAATAAAATGAGGTGATTGATAATATGACTTTTGAAATTTTTATGCAGCATTTGGCTAACGGAATCTCCCTTGGAAGCCTATATGCGCTTATAGCTATAGGTTATACGATGGTTTATGGTATATTAAAACTTATAAATTTTGCACACGGTGATATATTTATGATGCAGCTTATTTTGCTTTCTTTGGAGTAGCAACCTTTGGCTTGCCCTGGTATTTTGCATTCATAATAGCCATAGCTATGACAGGCGTACTCGGAATGACAATAGAATTCACAGCATATAGACCTCTTAGGTCAGCACCAAAAATATCTATTTTAATTTCAGCAATTGGTGTATCCTTTTTACTTGAAAACTTAGCTGTAGTTCTATTTGGTGGAAGACCAAAAGCATTTCCAACACCAACAATATTTACAAATGTAGTTAATATAGGTGGAGTATCAATTCAAAATCTTAGCTTCATAATTCCTGTGGTAACTATAGTGCTTTTATTTGTACTTTTATATTTAGTTAATAAAACAAATGTTGGTATGGCTATGAGAGCAGTTTCTAAGGATGTAGACACTGCAAAACTTATGGGTATTAATGTAAATAGAATAATTTCCTTTACATTTTGCATAGGATCTATGTTAGCAGCTATAGGAGCTGTTATGTGGTCACTTAAGTATCCTCAGATAGTTGCACTTATGGGAATGATACCAGGTCTAAAATGCTTTATAGCAGCAGTTATTGGCGGTATAGGAGATATAAAAGGAGCTGTTATTGGAGGCTTTATTCTTGGAATAGGCGAAATAATGTTAGTGGCATTTTTGCCGGGTTTAACTGGATATAGAGATGCGTTTGCTTTTGTACTTTTAATAGTAATATTAATATTTAAACCTACTGGGATAATGGGCAAAAATTTAACAGAGAAGGTGTAAACTTATGTTGAAGAAAAACAAAATTTTGAATATAGCACTTATTGCAGTTATATTTTTACTTTTAATTTTTGCAGATAATTACTTAGATAATTACAAAATAAGAATTTTAAATTTGTGTGCAATATATGCAATTTTAGGACTTAGCATGAATCTTATAAATGGATTTACCGGATTATTTTCATTGGGACATGCTGGCTTTATAGCAGTTGGAGCGTATACAACAGCTTTGCTTACAATGGCTCCTAAGGTTAAAAATCAGAACTTTTTTTTATGGAACCTTTAATATCACCATTAAATCATATATCAATTCCTTTTCTTTCAGCGTTAATAATAGCCGGAATTGTTTCTGCAGCACTGGCCTTTTTAATAGCGGCACCAGCGCTTAGGCTGAAAGGGGACTACCTTGCAATTGCAACCTTAGGCTTTGCTGAAATAATAAGAATTGTTTTGAATAACTTACAAAGTATAACTAATGGTGCGTTAGGGCTTAGAGGTATTCCTAATAATACAAATTTGTATTGGAGTTTTGGAATTGCCATTTTTACTGTTATAGTGATAGTTTCACTTATAAATAGTTCTTTTGGAAGAGCCCTAAAAGCTATAAGAGAAGATTCTATTGCAGCTGAAAGTATGGGGATTAATTTGTTTAAGCACAAAACCATAGCTTTTACTATAGGGGCTTTTTTCGCAGGAGTAGGAGGAGGGCTTTTAGGAAATTTGCTTGGAACAATAGATCCTAGCATGTTTAAATTTGTACTTACCTTCAACATACTGCTAATAGTAGTAATTGGCGGAATGGGAAGCGTAACTGGTTCTATAATTTCAGCTTTTGTTGTAACTATTTTGGGTGAATTACTGAGATTTTTGGATATGGAAAAGGAATTTGGAATTGGCTTTATTAAATTTCAAGGTATACCAGGACTAAGAATGGTTGTTTTCTCGGTACTTTTAATGGTTATTGTTTTATTCTTTAGAAATGGAATTATGGGCACAAAAGAGTTTAGCTGGAAATCTATACTTGGAATTTTTACTAAAAAACCTCTAGGACAGGGAGGAAAAAACTAATGGCATTACTTAAAGTAGAAAATGCGACAATGCAGTTTGGTGGTCTTACAGCGGTTAAAGATTTTAATCTTGAGATAAATGAAGGTGAAATAGTATCTTTGATAGGACCTAATGGAGCAGGTAAAACCACAGCGTTTAATATGATAACGAATGTTTATACACCTACAAAAGGTAAAATAATTTTTAAGGATAAGGACATCACAGGTAAAAGACAGGATCTTATAACAAAAGAGGGGATTGCAAGAACCTTCCAAAATATAAGACTTTTTAAGGATTTAAATGTACTTGATAATGTATTGATAGCTAATCATGTTCACATAAAATCAAACTTTATTGAGGCTATATTAAAGCTTCCAAAATATAAAAGAGAAGAAAAGGAAATGCTTGATAAATCTCTTGAACTTTTAAGAGATTTAGGTTTAGAAGATTTAAAATACGAAAAATCAAGTTCACTTCCTTATGGTAAACAGAGAAAGCTTGAAATAGCAAGAGCACTTGCAACTAATCCCAAGCTTCTTTTACTGGATGAACCAGCAGCAGGTATGAATCCTACAGAAACGGATGAGCTTTCTGAATTTGTAAATGAGATAAAGGAAAAGTATAAATTAACA
Source organism: Clostridium sp. DMHC 10 (assembly GCF_001270375.1). Lineage (NCBI taxonomy): Bacteria > Bacillati > Bacillota > Clostridia > Eubacteriales > Clostridiaceae > Clostridium > Clostridium sp. DMHC 10. The sequence continues at coordinate 34,796 of NZ_LGVB01000013.1, read as the reverse complement.
ATATTTATGATAGAGCATCATATGAGTATGGTTATGAGCTTGTCAGATAAAATACAGGTTTTTGAGTATGGAATTACCATAGCTAAAGGCACACCTTCTCAAATTCAAAATGATAAAAAGGTTATAGACGCATATTTGGGGGTATCCGAGGATGATTAAAATAGAGGATTTAGTAGTGGCATATGGTGGTATAGAGGCTTTAAAGGGCATAAGCTTGGATGTGCCAAGTGGTAAAATAGTTACCTTGGTTGGAGCTAATGGAGCTGGTAAGAGTACAACATTAAAGGCTATAGTTGGACTTGTAAAACCTAAAAGTGGAAGTATAGAGTATGAAGGTAAGGATTTAACGAAGATTAGTACTGAAAGTATGGTTAAAAACGGAATAGCTTTAGTGCCAGAAGGAAGAAAAGTTTTTGAAGACTTAACCGTACTTGAAAATTTAAAAATAGGTGCTTATTCCAGAAAAGATCGTAAAGGCATAGAAGAGGATTTACAAAAGGTCTATTCTTTATTTCCTAGATTAAAGGAAAGAACCTGGCAGCTATCTGGAACTTTATCTGGTGGAGAACAGCAGATGCTTGCCATAGGAAGAGCTCTTATGTCAAGACCAAAGTTAATAATGATGGACGAGCCTTCTCTTGGACTTGCACCTATAGTAGTAAAAGGATTATTTGAAATCATAAAGAAAATAAATAAAGATGGTATGACGGTTCTTCTAATAGAGCAGAATGCCAATGCAGCTTTGAAAATAGCGGATGTTGGCTACATTATGGAAACAGGAAGGATAACCTTGAGTGGTACAGGACAAGAATTGCTTAGTAATGATGAAATAAAGAAAGCATATCTAGGAGAAACAGCAGCGAAGTAGTACAAGGAGAAAATTCCTTCGTGCCTACGGAATTTTAGAAATGAATCTTTGTAATCAAATATATTGCTTTTAATTTCTATTGATTAATTATGTTTACCACGAATTTTTCGTAGAGAATCGGAGAAAAATTTTCCTTCATTTTGAGTTATGCGAAGTAACATCATTGAAGGAATAGTTTAAATAAAATTTTATAAATCTTAGTATTAAATTGCTAAAAGCTTTAGAGCTTTCAATCTGTTTGAGCCAACGGCGAGTTATTGAAAGCTCTTAAGATTTTAACAATTTGACACTTAGATTTATTAATTTTATTTAATATTCCAAGATGATGTTACTTCGCATTATTTTTAAATGAATAGCTGAATATCTGATGAAGCAGCATCCTTTAGATAGTCTTTTGCTTCAATAATTTCAAGCTGAGGTAAAAGTTCATCTTTTTTAAAGCCCATAACGTCTACCGAGAGCTTACATCCATAAAATTTAATTCCCTTTTTTATTGCACCATTTAAAAAGTTTTTTAGAGTTGGAGTTTCATCCTCAGCCATCATAGCTTCAAGCATTTTTTTGCCAAAACCCGAAAAGTTCATTTTAGAAAGCGGGAGCTCATCTGGACCCTTAGGAGTCATTGCATTGAACATTTTTTCCATTGTAGTCTTATTGTCTTCCGATACTTTATCCGGGTCTCTTAAAATAAAAAAGTCCCCAGAAGGCAAAAAATATACTTACATCCATATCTGCTTCTGCTGCGGTGTTTGCAAGGATGAGGGCAACTAAAGCTTTATCATAGTCACCGCTAAATAGTAATAAACTTAATTTTTTTTTCATTTAAAAAAGCCTCTTTTCATGAAGTTCTATTTTAAATAAGTATTAATTTCTATACTTATTTAAAATAGAGCCTTTTATATATATTTTTTATATTATTTCCTTTGAAGCGTTTATAAATGTATTGATTTTTGATATTCTTGACAAACATAGTCATATTATTAAAATTTATCACTATACATAAAAATTCCTTTAAAGTGAAAGAATAATAGAAATTAATAATTGCAGGAGGTAAATTTATGGGAAAGTTAATGTGTAGTGCTAATACATGTGTAAATAATATAAATGGATTATGTACAGCAAGTACTATAAATGTTCATGGAATAAGGGCACATTCTTCAGATGGTACAGAGTGTGAAACTTTTGCTGAAAGAGGAATAAGAAATGCACTTTCTAATCTAACTAATATGAATGTACCGGGAGAAATAAGACAGCTCTTTGCAGGAAGTTCTATAGAAATGAGTCCTAAAATAAAATGTCAGGCTGTAAATTGCACGCATAATGCAAACAAGGAATGTATAGCAAGGACAGTACAAATATATGGACCAGGGGCTGTCACAAGTGAAGGAACAGAGTGCGAAACCTTTATAGAAAGATAGAGTAAAGAATAGAGTGAAGGTTAATTTTCTGCTGAAGCAGAAAAATTTAAAACTTAATGAGGCAAAGCCCCAAACCATAAAAGATATTCAGCAGCTCTGAATATCTTTGTTTTTATATATTTTAAATATTTATCTGATGTAAGAAGGATAAATCATCCTTCACTGTACTCTGTTTTGCTATGCTTCCAGTTGTAAAACTTTATGCTTTATAACTTGTAATACTCCATTTTCATCATTGCTTTTAGCAATAAATCTACCGTGTTTTTTAACTCCCTCAGGAGCATTTTCCATAACATAGCTGTGGTATACATTTTGAAGCATTGAAACATCATTATAATAATCCCCAAATGCCATTGTTTCATTTTCAGTTATTCCAAAGTGACTTTGGAGAAATTTTATTGCAGTTCCTTTATTTACATCATTTCTTCCTATATCAAGCCATACTTGTCCTGAAATTGTGAGCTGAAGGAGTTTGCCCCATTTTGATGATAAAAATAAATATGAGTTATTTGATGGTCCCTTAGGATCATATAATGCAATCTTAAAAAGTTCGTCGTCAATTTCATCAAAATTATTAACAGAAGTACATCTATGATAATATTTTTTCACTTCATCAATAAATTCAGCGGACTTATCCAGTACATATGCACTTTTTTTACCACATAAAACTGCTTTGCAATCAGGAAGTTTGTTTAAATCCTCAATAACTTCCTTTACAATTGTTCGGTCTAAAGTTTTTGCAAATAATTCCTCACCATTTTTAACTATGAAAGCACCATTTTCGGCGATAAAAGTAATTTTATTCTTAAAGGCTGCCATGTTATCTCTTAGAGTGAAATACTGTCTTCCACTTGCAACACTAAATATAATCCTTTTATCAATTAAATTATTTAAAACTTTCGAAAATTCATGAGGGAGCTCTCCATTACTTTTAAGCAAAGTTCCATCCATATCTGTAGCAATTAATTTTACCATATGTTTTTACCTCCGAATTGGCATAAAATATAATTATATTATAACATGATTTTAATCATATATTGTGAAAAATAATGTGGAAGTATTAGAGGTATGATATAATAAGAAATCAGAGTAGAGAGTAAAGAGTAGAGTGAAGGTTAATTTTCTTCTGATGCAGAAAATTTTAAAAATTATATAGTCAATGTAATAAGTTTTCCTTTACTGCACTTTATAGTCTGTAATCAGTAATCTTCAAAATATACTTAGAAGGGTGAAATTTATGAACAAATTGGTTCCTGTAGAAAAAAATAAGGATTATGAAATTTATATAGATGGTTTTGGAAGTATGGGTGAAGGTATTGGCAGAATAGATAACTTTACTGTGTTTATAAAAGGTGCAATTAAAGGTGAAAAGGTGAAGGTAAAAATCACTAAGGTGAATAAAAATTTTGCTTTTGGGAAGATTATGCAGATAATTGAAAAATCAGAGGATAGAAGTGAACCGATATGTCCCAGTTATAAAAGATGTGGGGGATGTCAAATGCAGCATCTCTCATATGAAGCTCAGCTTGATTTTAAAAGGCAGAAAGTTATTGACTGCCTTGAGAGAATAGGAAAAATTAAAACTGATTCTGTAATTGTACATGATACTATTGGAATGAATCCACCTTATTATTATAGAAACAAAGTTCAACTTCCAGTGGGAGAAAAAAATGGTGAAATCCAAATTGGTTTTTATGCAGAGAGAAGTCATGAGATAATTGATATAGATAAATGCTACATACAATTTGAAGCTGGAAATGAAATAATTAAGCTTGTTAAAGAGTGGATGAGTAAGTTTAAAATACGAGGCTATAATGAGCAAACTGGTAAGGGCACTTTAAGGCACATTATGATAAGAAGAGGTTTTAAGACAGAACAGATAATGCTTGTTTTAGTTACAGTAAATGAAGTTCTACAACATAAGAAGGAGCTTATAGAAAGTATTACTCAAAATATTGATGGAATAACAGGAATAATTCAAAATATCAATAGCAAGAGGACCAATGTAATACTTGGAGAAAAGGAAATAACGTTATGGGGAGAAAGCCAAATACAAGACTATATAGGTGAGTTTAAATTTAATATTTCCTCAAAATCTTTTTTTCAGGTTAATCCGGTGCAAACGGAAAGACTTTATAATGCAGCACTTAAGTATGCGGGACTTACAGGAAATGAAGTTGTCTTTGATGCTTATTGTGGAACAGGAACTATCTCATTATTTTTATCACAAAATGCAAAGATGGTGTATGGAGTGGAAATAATACCAGAGGCAATTGAAAATGCGAAAATTAACGCTGCTCAAAATAAGGTAACCAATACTGAATTTATTGTTGGAAAATCAGAAGAGGAAATTCCAAAGTTAATTAAAAGAGGGATAAAGCCAGAGGTTGTGTTAGTAGATCCTCCAAGAAAAGGCTGCGAAAAGGTTCTTCTTGAGTCTATAGCAAGTGCAGCACCTAGGACTATAGTTTATGTTTCTTGTGATCCTGCAACTTTGGGAAGGGATTTGGGTATATTAGGTGAACTTAGATATGAAGTTTTGGAAGTTCAGCCGGTGGATATGTTTCCAGCAACGGGTCATGTGGAGACTTGCGTGTTGCTACAACGAAAAACTATATAGAAATCCTTAATTTTAGGCACTTCTTCAACCATTTTTGTTTTTACAAATGAGGGAGATAAAATTTGCAATAAGCAGTTGGAAAAATATATTAATGTTTCTGTAGTTATTGATATGGAGTGTGAAGATACACATATGTAAAATGTTAATGGACTATTAGAAATTGAAAAAGCCGAAATAGAAAAATTGTAACAAGAGCAATTAAAAAAGTATCTGAAGAAAAGTGTAAGCGTGGCTTGCAATAAGTTTTAAGATGAATATCTATAACAATATCTCCACGGAATAATCCATGGAGATATTGTTGTTTTATAATGATCATGTTACCTCAATAACCCGGTAACAGAAAGCTTAATATTGAGGCAACAAATTAATAATACAATAGCTGAAGCCAATGAGATATTGTAATTCCCTGTTATCTGAAAGAAAAGACCGGGAATATATGCGCCCAATGCGGAGCCTATTTGATGGCTTAAATAAAGGAGGCCCAAAGCATACCCTATAAGATCGCCTTTATAAAAATTTGTAGCAAGTATAGAAGTAGGGGCTATTGTAGCAAAATCAACGAACCCGAAAATGATTGAAAACAGTAACAGTATAAAATTATGTCCGGAAACAAACAAAATAGGAATTGAGATTGCCCTAATAATGTATAATCCCGCTAAAAATTTACGGTTATTCCATCGGTCAGCAAAAAAGCCAGACAGGAGTGTTCCCAAAATGTTAAAAGCGGCAAGCAAACTTACTGCCGTGCCAGCCATGGTTTCTGAATATCCATGCCCATGTGCGAGTGAGATCAGGTGAGTATCCATCAATCCGGTAGTCGTATAACCACAGATTAAATAAGGTATAGCAAGAAACCAAAACCTACGGCTTTTGATGATCATAAAAGTACTCTTTAGATTAAAAACAGAATGATGAGAAACGTTATTGTTTATTTCAACATTATGTGTTTTTTCTTTATAAAGCTTCAAACATTTCTCTGTTGAAGCGGACCGAAAAAATATTGCTAGAATCGGGAAGGTGAAAAACGTAAGAAATAACCCTAAAGCAAGAGTAGCTGGCTTCCAGCCAAATCTGTTTATAAGCAATAAAGAGGACGGAACAAGAATTAATTGGCCTGCGCTTGATCCCGCATTGATGATTCCTAATGCAAAGCCACGTTTTTCTTGAAACCACTCTGTTACTGCTACGGTTGCAGCTATTCCTGATGCTCCGCCAAAGCCTATGGAAGCGATCACAGCGTAGAGAAAAGCTATATGCCATACATTCTCAGCAAAATAAGTTAAGATAGTGCTGATTCCAACCAACAAAGTACTAATGGAAAATATCTTTTTAACACTATAACGGTCTATCAATTTGCCGATGATGGGCTGGGAAATTCCATAAATGACAAAACTCAACATAGCTATTAAAGACATGGTTTCTCGGTTAGTGGAAAAAGCAGTTTCCCATGGTTGAAGAAAAGCACCGAATGTGCTTCTTGTTCCTTGTACGGAAAGCAAACCTAAAAAAGATAATACTAGTATAACCCATTTATAATTAAATTTCTTCATATACAAATTCTCCTCATATACAAACTTTTATTGACATCATCTTAACATAGATATATCATTTTATAAAACGAAATAAAATGAATTGATAATTCAGTATTTTTGAATATGGAGGTAACAAATGGAAATTAAGCATCTTAGAACTTTCGTTACAGCTGCGAAATTAGGTAGTTTTGTAGAAACTTCTAAACAATTGGATTATGCACCGTCCACGATCACTTCTCAAATTCAGCTATTAGAGGAAGAGCTCAAGGTTAAACTATTCGAACGATTGGGAAAACAAATCAGTTTGACCTATGCGGGGCAAACACTTCTTGTCTATGCAGAGCGCTTAATAGATCTTTCTGAAGAAGCGTTTACCGCTGTTTCAGGAGAGGCTCCGAGAGGAACCATAACTTTAGGAATAGCGGAATCTCTGGCTATCATCAGGCTTTCAAAAGTATTTGGTGTTTATCATCAAATGCTTCCGGATATTGATTTCGATTTTAAATTCGGTCCTTGTTCTGAATTTAAAAATTACATAAGAAAGAATATTATTGACGCAGCCATTATGTATGACCAAGAAACAGCAGAACAGGATTTGATTATTGAAGCATCTTACCCTGAAAGCATGGTTCTTGTGTGTGCACCTCAACATCCCTTGGCGCAAAAGCAAGAAATATACCCGAGTGATCTGATTAATGAAACGTTGATTATCAGTGAAAGCGGTTGTAGTTACCGAGATCTTTTAGAGGGCATGATGACTGGAGAGAAGGCTAGGTTTCGATCCATAATATCCGTGAGTAGCCTTCAGGCTGAAAAGCAATTTGCGGCCAATGGATTTGGAGTATGCCTACTTGTCAAGGCTGCTGTTAAGAAGGATTTGGACGAAAGGAGCTTGGTTGAGCTTCCATGGAAGGGTCCTGAGTTTCATATATCGACGCAGATTATATATCATAAAGACAAATGGGTATCACCAGCGCTCAGGGTATTTCTTGACCTCATAGATCAAGAACTAAAAATAAAATAATGGGTAATTGTATATTTTTAAATATTAATATTAGATGGAGTCAAAACAGAATAAAATTAATAAGGGATACTGTGAAAAATAATCTCTCTTTTTTAGTTTAGATGTTCAGAAATGAATGTCTATTTTTGCAAAAAATTCAGAAAGGAAGTAATTGAAATCAAGCTTTGCTGTGAATGAGTGATTATGCCATCGAATGTGAAGAGCGAGAAGGCATGGTCATAAAACGGTCTGTGGTGGATCGCAAAGATCCTGGGAGAGGTGAGATTCTTATGGTGCTTGTTTACCATAAACCGTTTATGCTGTCGCCCTAATAGCTGCAAGGCTTTTAGGGCTTAGGAGAGTAGTGTCAAATAGAAGCACAGTAATTATTTTAAAGTTAAGAACAAACGGATCAAACCCTGTATATCAAGATTATGTAGATAGAAATACTCATTAAAATTAAACCTAAAATTCTGAATCATTATCCGTATATTCGCAACAGGTTGGGATTGGTGAGTCCGTATCATAGGCCTGGCAGGCATCATGGTAATAATTGAGCTTTCGGTCAATCAAGCGAAGATGTTTTTTTAAATCTTCGATTTGCTTTAAAACATCTTCTTTATGTTTTACTAAGATATCGTTACGAGCATGAAGGGTATGATTACCTTCATTCTGCCAGTCTGTGAATTGCTTTATTTTCTTAATGGGCATTCCAGTATTCTTAAGACAGCATATAAGTGAGAGCATTTCCATATCATCCCTTGTAAAAATACGGTTGCCTGATTTATCCCTTTTAACATTAGAGAGCAGTCCCTCACGGTCATAGTATCTTAATGTATATATTGTTAAATTCATTTTTTTAGCGGCTTGTGCTATGGTATAGTTCACGTTTATCACCTCAAATAGTTTTCTTATATATTATATAACTTACACTTAACTCTAAGTCAAGGATGATTGCATCGTAAGGAAAGGAGTATGAATATGAAAATTTTTTTTGCATATACTATTGACCTATAGTTAAGTGTAGGGTCTATACTTGCCGTATAGCAGAGAAAGGAGTGCGAATTTATTAAAGTGATAGCTATTAATGGTAGTCCCCGTAAAAACGGTAATACAAGTCAGGCATTCAAGGTTATGGCAGATGAGCTGGAACAGCAGGGTATAGAAGTTGAAATCATTCAAATTGGTCAGCTAAATATTTATGGGTGCATTGGCTGTGGATATTCTATTTCAGTTGTAAGACGTGCCGGTGGTGTAGATGTAGTACACCAGCTAAATAACTATCTTAACTTAGCCCAGACAGTCATGTCGCCGTCTCAATACTGGACATTAGCATATGGTTTGGAAAAAGGAGAAGTTCATCAGGATGAAGAAGGTATTCAGACCCTTCGTAAAAATGCCAGATCAATGGACTGGCTCCTTAAGACAATTGACGCTGGAAAAGAAAAAATACCTGTTCCTGTAGAAGAAGACCATGTTATGACAAATTTTATACGATAATAGATCAGAAAGGAAAATAATTATGAAAGAAAATTTTTACACATTAAGCAACAACTATAAGATTCCGAATATAGGATTCGGTACATTCCGTACGCCTAGCGGAGAGGAAACAGAGCAGTCTGTACTGAATGCAATCAAGGCAGGATATAGACATATTGACTGCGCTGCTGCTTATGGAAATGAAAAAAGTGTTGGTGAAGCCATACGTAAATCTGGTGTGGCACGCGAAGAATTATTTGTAACAAGTAAGCTATGGAATGATGACAAAGGATATGAAAAGACATTAGCTGCTTTTAATAGAACATTAGAGGATTTACAGCTTGATTATCTGGATTTATACCTTATCCATTGGCCTATTGCAAAAGCATCCAAGAATAACTGGCAGGAAGCAAACAGCGAGAGCTGGAGAGCATTCGAGGAACTTTATAAACAAGGGAAAATCAAAGCAATCGGAGTTAGTAATTTTCTTCCGCACCATTTTGAGCCATTGCTAGCAACAGCTAAGATTCAGCCGATGGTGAATCAAATTGAATTCCATCCTGGCATGTTGCAGGAGGAAACCGTAGCGTTTTGTAAGCAACACAATATTTTGGTGGAGGCATGGGCTCCATTTTCAAATGGACAGATTTTGAAGCATCCGGTATTAATGGAAATTGCAGATCAATACAAAAAATCTGTAGCTCAACTTAGTCTGCGCTGGATTATTCAAAAGGGAATAGTTCCATTGCCAAAGTCTGTTACACCAGAGAGAATTAAAAATAATCTTGAGGTATTTGATTTTGAAATCAGTGCACAAGATGTTGAGAAGATTGACAGACTAAACGATTGTGGAGGTTCAGGACTTCATCCGGATGAAGTAGATTTCTAAGGTTATCTGATATCTATCACTGTTAAGAAAATTATTCCTTATGCCATTGAATAAATGAATATGAAGAACATGAAATAAAATTTAATTAGTTTTCGAATAAACAAGCTATGAAAACTTTTTATTAACATTTCATTTGACATAATTAATTTTAGCTACTAGAGTATATATTAGACAAACATATAAAAAATTGAATTATACCGATATATCGGAGGAATAAAATTTGTTATCTCAGTCAGATGAAATTGCTGGCTGAAGATCACAGAGTAGTTGTATTGGAAGAAGAAGCCAGAATACAAACAACAGGATTAGATATATAATTTTGCTTTTTCAATAATGCAGAAGTATTCACTTTTTAGGGGTATGTAAAATTCATGCCCCTAATCGAGTTACTGATTCACAATGAGGTGACAATAGAAAATTGTAAAGAATAAAGTCTTCAAATAAACCTTTGAAGGCATACTTTATTATAGAAGGCTTTATATCGTATTTATCAAATACTTTTTAAAATCTGTATAGAAACGAATTGAATTAGTGGTTTTATTTTTTGTTTTTCCATCAATTACCGCTTGTGTCATAAGCATAAGATTTTTTGCCACGTCTTTTGAGAAACCTGCTTGTATCAATGTACTTTCCCAGTCTTCAGGCATCACTTGCTGTCCTGCAACATTTCTATTTAGTACATCTCCAAATATTTTTGCTATGTCCAAAGAACTATAAAGCTTTGGCCCAGCTATTTCATATATTCGTTCTTGATTGGTTTTATAAATCATTAGATTTGAGTTTTCTTTAAAAGATTATCGACAAGCATCGAACTTATCTGTCCTGCTGCATTCAGTACTATATTCATGTTATCTTTATCTCCTTTACAAGTTGTTTAAAATCAATATCAAGGTTTTCTTATTAATATAGTTGTATTCTATTATATAACCTTGACAAAAAACTAATTGTAAACTTTTCATTTAAGGAAAATAAATTTGGATATAATCTGTTGCTTAGTTTTGGTGACAAATGCGGATGTCTGGAGCCTGAACATGTAAGGGATGAGCTAATTCGTAGAATTAAAAATTTATTGAGAGTTTATAATTATTGATAACATAAAAACAAATAAGTTATAATTAAGCTTATGGACAATGACATCCTTTTGTGTTATTTTTGTTTTTAAAGATAAACCACTTGAAAGGTTAAAATGACTAATACCAAATTCATCCCGACAAATTGGAATTTAGCGAGGTGATATTGATTTGGGATATTAAATAAAGCTAATAAATCTAAGACGATAAATCCTAAAAATCTAAGAGAATTTAATAACTCGCATACGCTCAAACAGATTAAATTCTCTAAGACTTTTACGATTTATCATCTAAGATTTATAAAGCTTTATTTAAACCATCCCAAGTCAACATCACTTCACTTAGATAGAAAAAGCAAGGAATATTTTTCTCCGATTCTCTACGAAAAATACACTGCTGACAAGATTTGACAATGAAAATGATTATAAACTGCTTAAATAATGTATTACAAAGATTTATGCTAAAATTCCGTAGGTACGGAGGAATTTTTTCCTTGCACTACTGTGGGAGTGAAGTAACAATGCTGAAGGAACGGTTTAAAAAAATTCTAATAAATCTTGGCTCAAAAATTGTAAAATGCTTAGATATTTCAATCTGTTTGAGCGATAGCGAGTTATTGAAATATCTTAGTATTTTATGATTTTTGAACCTTAGATTTATAGGGCTTTTTTAACGCGACGAAGCATTGTTGCTTCACAACTTCCAAGTTGTCTATCTATAGTAGATTTGATATAACAAAAAAGGGGCATTGTTTTTTTCTTGAAGGAACATGAAAACCTTGCTATATAAAGAAATTTAAAAAAGCAGTGTAAAAAATTTTACACTAGCAACTAATTAGAGGAGGATATATTATGAAAATACCAAAGAAAGATGCGCTTAAGTGGTTTGAGTTTTTTGCAATGTTGCCAGAGGAACAGGAACTTATGACAAAACAACAAGAAATCATTTATGCTACCTTTGCGCAAATTGAGGCAGCCATTGATCATAGAAATGATATATTAATGTCTGAAATCAAAGGCTTAAAAACTTTAAAGGATAGAACTTTTTTTGTAGGAAGTGAAGATAAATTTCCAAAAGGATGTATTTCTTGTTTGATGGGTACTGGTTTGAGTGCAATTAGGAAAACAAACAAATGTAATGCAGCGTGTAAGTTCTGTTATGATTATGGAGAACTAGAGGATATTCCTCCAATTGGCGAAGATATGTGGGAAATTGGTGGCACAAGGTTTTATGATAAGGATATTGATTTACTTCTTTCTATACATAAGAAACCTACTGGAGTTGCTTACGTTTATTTAGAGCCATTTATGGAAATTGAAAAATACTATTCAGTAATAAAGAAATTTAGTGTCGCAGGGGTTCATCAACATCTATATACAAATGGAATTTTAGCTACAGAAGAAACATTAAAAGCATTAGGCGAAGCCGGTCTTGACGAATTGCGTTTCAACCTAGGTGCTTCCAATTGCTCAGACAAAGTTATTGAAAATATTAGAATAGCAAAAAATATATTAAAAATGTAGGTATTGAAACTCCAATGACTCCTGAGCTTTTCAAAGGTTTCTTTAAGAAAAAGCAGGCAATTTTAGATACAAAACTCGATTTTATGAATTGTGCAGAATTACATTTAAATGAAAACAACATAGAAAATTACGATGGAGAAAATATGTATATTTCTAGGCATGGATATATATCTCCAACTTGGAGTAGAGAGCTAACTTTGAAATTTATGAAAATAGCCGATGAAGAAAAGTGGAATTTTGTAGTTCATGATTGTTCAAACTATACAAAATTTACACGAGATTTAAACTTGAGCAGCAAAGAAGGTAAATGGTTTGGAGCTAGCAGTTATGGTTGTGAATTTTCCAGAATTCCATACGAAGCATTTTTGCCAATACTCCGTGATGACAATTTCAAATTTTTAAGTGAAGAGGAATTGCCTGCCGGCTATAAGCAGGAGAGTTGATTTTTTAGATTTTGCATGAAAAAGTAGACGATTGGTAGTTATATATCAGGTCTACTTTTATCTTATAACTTCACTTGGCTAGCTGATATTTTATTATACAAGCGTTCCTGCAATATAAACTATAGCTATTTGACCAGGTGCCATATTACCAATAAAAACTCTAACAATAAATGGAGTTAAAGCTATGACTATACCTGTGTTTGTTGTTGCATTAGTAAATGAAACATGGGAAACAGCATTATCTTCTACTATTACTCCTGTAGCTACAGTATTGCCAATATTTTGAACCACTATTCCATATATTATAGAGTCATTTATAATTTGTGGTAAGTGGAGTATTGCTTTATTCATAACTAGTGCAGCACTGTTAATTGCAATTGGAGCTTGTGCGAAAGCAAGAGGAGTGTTACTGCCTTGAGCCAAAGCAATATTATTGATTACACCTTGAGGAAAAGCAAAATCGGTAATTCTAACTGACATGTCTTAGTCACTTCCATTTCTCTTTTGTACGACTAAAGGTATGAGAATTGTTATTCTCAATAATAATCTATGATTTAGTTTAAGATAGTGATACAATACTTAACTTTCAGTTTTGAAATTATTGGCTATTGATTATTGCCTATTAATATGATAAAATGTAAAAATGTGCGCATAAAGTTTTAATTTACTACTCTTAATAATTTTAAAACTAGAAAATTATGCATTAGATAAAGAAAAATTTATTCGTCCAATAAAATATAAAAATGGAAACTATGAAAAATTCTCTTTATTTGGGTACCTTGAGGATTTGGAGTAAGTGGTGCAACCGACCAGTAATTAGCAACCTATAATTTGCTAATTACTGGTTTTATTTTTAATTTAAACAAGGCGGTGGAAGACTATTATGTTAAAAATTTTAATTGTAGATGATTCAATATTTTCACAAAAAACAACGGCTAATTTAATTAAGAAATTTTTGAAGGATGTTGAAATTTCCTTTGCAAGTGATGGAAAAGAAGGCTTTATAAAATATAAAAATATTAAACCAGATTATACATTTATAGATTTGTTAATGCCTGGAATAAACGGTCAAGATCTACTAAAGCTTATAAAAGAATTTAATAAAAATGCAAAAATATTTGTAGTATCTGCAGATATACAAAAAGGTATAAGAGAGGAAATCGAAGCATACGATGTTGTGGCATTTATCAATAAGCCATTCAATGCAGAAAAAGCTAAGCTAGTATGTGAATTGATAAAAAAGGAGGAAGTAAATGAGTAAACAAGAACTAAAGGATGATATATTAAAAGAATTGTTTAATATAAGTGTTGGTAAAGCAGCAGATATGCTTTCAGAAATAATAAATAAAAAGATTTTTTTAAATGTACCTAATGTTGAATTTATTAATGCAAAAGAAGCAGAAGTAAAATTAAAAAAAAGTGTCCCAAAGGTATTAAGTGGAACTTTAATGGTATCATCTATTTCTTTTGAAGAAAGTTTAACAGGAAAAGCAAATTTGATTTTTCCAGCCCCAAAGATGAGAACCTTTATAAATCTCTGTTTGCATGAAGAAGATAACATTTATCAAATGGATTTTACAGATGTGGATTTTGATATTATTAAAGAGGTTGGTAATATAATTTTAAATTGTATTATTGGGAGTATTGGGAATTTGCTAAATATAAATCTAACTTATGCTTTACCAGAAGTAAAGGTATTTAAAAAAATAGATTTTGATAAGGATATTGAAAACAATGAAAATAATCATATATTATTACTCTATATAACATTTATAATTGATGATACAGAAATTGAAGGTGCAATTATAATTAACTTGACATTCAATTCATTAAATGAATTAATAAAAAAATAGATAAGATAGAGGATGAACTTTATGAATAGGGATTTATATAATATGTTAAATAATCTCAATGAAGGCATAATAGTTTTGGATGAGAACTTGAAAATTTATCTATGGAATAAATATATGAAAGTCATAGCAAAAATTGATGATAAAAGAGTTATTGATAGTGATATTTACAAGATAATGCCAAATTTGAACAAAGGTTATTTTAAGAAATCCATGGATAATGTACTAAGCGATGGCGGTAAAATGTTTTTTTCTGCGGCTATGCATAAAGGACTAGTTAATAATAAAGAAAATTTAAATTTAATAATGAGCAGTTTTGAAATAGCTGGAGCTAAATTTTTACTTTTAGAATTTATTGATGTTACAAATCAATTCACGCAAATTAACATGTTAAAGGACTATATAAAAGAATTATACAGGGTAAATATGAAATTGAAAAAAAAAGAAAATACTATCAGGAAGTTAGCTTATTATGATAAATTGACAGGAGTTGCAAACAGGACGTTATTTTATGAACTTGCAGAAAAAAGTTTAGATAACTCCAAGAGACAGGATAGTTTATTAGGCTTAATGTTCATAGATGTTGATAAATTTAAAGACATAAACGATACTTATGGTCATAAAGTGGGTGATAAAGTTCTTGTTAATGTAGCTAAAATATTGAAAGAGGCTACAAGAAAAAATGATATAGTTGCCAGATATGGAGGTGATGAATTTTTAATATTATTACCTAATATGAAAAATACTGATGACTATAATATTGTAATTTCAAGGATTATTAATAGCAAAAGTAAAAGCATAAATTTTAATGGAAAAGAAATTAATATATCTTTGAGTATAGGTGTCAGTTTTTATCCTCATTCTGGAGATAGTATTGATAAATTAATAGTAGAAGCTGATAAAGCTATGTATGCCGCCAAAAAAATGGAAGGAAAGGATTGTAGTGTATATAAATTGTGACCAAATTTTTGTAATAGTATATACACATTTACATTTACATAATGTACTTTAAAGTTGAGCCATAGAGACTAACTGTTAAAAGGTATCAGCTGATTAAAGTTTTAGAAAATGGCTTTAACCAGCTTTTTTAGAATTTTGATATTTTAATAAAAATTTATATCAGACCTATTAATCGCACAGCACTTGCAACTATAAAACATACCACGATACCAGTGGCAGTTGGTATAAGGAAAGAAACAAGGGTCCACTTTAAGCTTTGAGTTTCTTTTCTTATAGTTAAACAGGTGGTGGCGCAGGGCCAATGCATTAAAGAAAATAACATAACGCATACAGCGGTTAAAGGAGTCCAGCCATTTGAAACAAGAAGGTGTCTTAACTGATCTAGGTTGTTAAGTTCTATTATGTTTCCAGTAGACATGTAACTCATGATGATTATTGGAACAACTATTTCATTTGCAGGAAAGCCTAAAATAAAAGCCATTAAAATATAACCGTCTAATCCAATGAGTTTTGCAAAGGGATTTAGAAAATTAGCACAGTGAGTTAAAATGCTTAAATTTCCTATGTGAATATTAGCCATTACCCATATAACAAGACCGGCAGGTGCTGCTACCATCACTGCACGAGCAAGGACAAATAGGGTTCTGTCAAATATGGATCTTACGATAACCCTGCCTATTTGTGGCTTTCTATAGGGTGGCAGCTCTAAAGTAAAATTTGATGGAATACCTTTGAGTATTGTTTTCGATAAAATCTTAGATATTGTAAGGGTCATAAAAACCCCTAGTAGGATAACTCCAGTGAGAATAAGTGCAGATAATACGGATCTAAAAGGTCCTACAATAATTCCTGCAAAGAACATGGATATAATAGCAATGAGAGTAGGAAATCTTCCATTGCAAGGAACAAAGTTGTTAGTCAAGATTGCTATAAGACGCTCTCTTGGAGAGTCTATTATTCTACAGCCTACTATACCGGCAGCGTTACATCCAAATCCCATGCACATTGTTAGTGCCTGCTTTCCACAGGTGCAGGCTTTTTTAAAGTAGTTATCAAGATTAAAAGCCACTCTAGGGAGATATCCTAAATCCTCTAACAAGGTAAAAAGAGGAAAGAATATAGCCATTGGAGGAAGCATAACAGATACTACCCAAGCAAGAGTCCGATACATACCCATAACTAATAATCCATGTACCCAAGAAGGAGCACCAAGCCAAGTGAAAAAATCTGTAAGTCTATCTTGAACCCAAAATAAACCAGCAGAAATTATATCAGAAGGAACATTAGCACCAACAATAGTAAGCCAGAAAATAAAACTTAAAAGAAGAATCATAATAGGGATTCCAAATTTTTTAGAAGTAAGGTATTTATCTATTTTTCTATCAGTGTTATTGTAATTTTTATTTTTAAAAGAGACGACCTTGTTACTGATTTTTTCAGAGGTCCTTACCAATTGAAGCACCAGTTTATCACGTAATGTATCAGAATCAATACCATGTTCATATAAAGAGGCACGTGCTTCATTAACCTCATCCATAAGCTCATGTTGGTCAGTTATGTTAAAGTTTAGATATTTATTAATGGAAGAAAGCAGACTTTCATTTCCATCTAAAAGTTTTAGTGATACCCATCTAGGATTAAGTTTATTTTGAAGTAGTGATTTAATTTTACTCTCAATTTTAGAAATAAGCATTTCTATGGGCTCTTCATATATAATATTTGCAGGATTAGTAGTGATTTTATTTGATGCTACATTAAAAACTATGTCCATCAAATTATCCAGACCTTCTCCATGTAAAGCATTTGTTCCTACTACAGGAACACCAAGCTGCTTTGATAATTCCTTTATGTTTACAGATATTCCTTTTCGTTTTGCTTCGTCCAATAGATTAACGCACACCACTACCTTTGGAGTGATCTCTAAGGTTTGTAGGACAAGATTTAGATTTCTTTCTAAGCAGGTAGCATCTACTACAATTACGATTGTATCTGGATTACCAAAGCAAATAAAATCTCTGGCTACTTCTTCTTCAACGGAATTACACATTAATGAGTAGGTACCTGGAATATCAACTAGAATAAAATTGGTATTTTTATAAGAATAAGTTCCCCGAGCATTTGTTACAGTTTTACCAGGCCAGTTCCCGGTATGTTGATTTAAACCAGTTAAATTATTAAAAACGGTGCTTTTGCCAACATTAGGATTGCCTGCTAAAGCAATAATTTTATCATTTGGTGTAATTTTTTCTATTTTAAGGTCTTTTTCCATTGCTCCTGTTCCGGTTGATTTGGCGGTTAACCCCATTAATATATCCTCCTAAAAACACTTGATAAATTTATTTAAAGCTTTTCTACTAATATCATTGATGCTACTTCGGTACGGAGAGCAATTACTGCGCCTCGAATAAGATAAGCAACTGGATCTCCAGAGGGACTTTTTTCTAAGGATTCAACTACTGTGTCATCAATTAAGCCCAAGTCCAGCAATCTTCTTCTTAATATACCACCTGAAGTAAGCCTTTTAACTTTGCATTTTTCACCTAGCTTTAATGAGCTGAGCGGAATATAATAATTATTCATTTTAAATAACCTCACTTTATAAGTTTCACTATATAACAAAAGTTTCTAAGTAAAATCTTTTGCTTAAGAGAAAAAATCTTTCCCTACACTAAAATATGATAACTACTTTTTAAGTGTTACTAATATATTATAAATAGGAATGTAATTTCTTTATAAAGTTGATGGTGGTGATTAAAATGGACGATAGATTTCATACCGTACGTGGATATGAATTGCAAAGACATGGCAAAAATAAGCTTACCTCTGCATTAGAGGATTATCTTGAGATGATATATAGGAATAGTTTAAATGAAAACTATATTCGAATAAATGTGCTTGCACAACTATTAAATGTTAAGGATTCTTCAGCCTCAAAGATGGTAAAAAAACTTGGAGAATTAGGAATTGTGAATTATGAGAAGTATGGAATTGTAACACTGACAGATAAGGGGAGAAGGATAGGAGAATATTTATTAAACAGGCATAATACAATAGAGAATTTTTTATCATTTATAGGACGTAACAAAGATGCTTTGGTTCAAACTGAATTAATAGAGCACATTATTGATGAAGATACTGTAAAAAGCATGAAAATATTATGCGGCTTTTTTAATAGTAATAAGGACATATTAGAAAAGTATAAGGAATATAGGAACAAATTCTGTGAATGATTTATCCAACGCAGGAAGGATAAATCATCCATTTGTATTTTTGGGTTTGGAGATAGTTTCCCTATATATATTAATAACCTCTATGAATACTAAGCAGATTTTTTAGTGCTTCTTTTCATAGTTTATTTCTGAACTAGTTCTTATTCCAAGTCGCCTAAAAATAGGTATTGGTGGGCACCAACCTTGAATAGCATGCTCTAATAGAAAACCTCCAGCTACTCCTGAAAGTGCAAACCATTTTTTATTTGCTGCAAATCCAAGTATTGTACCTAAAATTACGGCAGATGCTGCATTGGTTTCAAGTAATCTTTCAATATCCCATTCTTTATTAAGTTCATTTATTCTAGCTATAATTTCTTCATTTGGTTTATTAGTATAACTTGCAATATTATCTAGAGTTTCTTTTCTAATTCTTTGATTAACACGTTTACTAGTATGCAATTCTACCCTCCTGGTAGTAGCAGGAATACTAAATGTCATAAAATCCCTCCTATAATTTATATTTTAATTAGTTTATCCACATGAGTACAATATGATACAATAAAAACAAAGCGTTCAGGAATTAAATTTCACAAGATTTATACATTTAGTCAATTTTATATCTAAGTTTAAAGGAGAATATATATGTATAGTATAATGATAATTGAAGATGATAAAAAACTAAGTAGTCTTATAAAAAATCACCTTAAAAAGTATGGATATAAAACCTTCAACATAGATGATTTTTCTAATCTAAAAGGGGAATTTGTGAAAAATAATCCAAGTCTTGTTCTTATGGATATAAATTTGCCTGTATACGATGGTTTTTATTGGTGCAGGGATATAAGAACTATTTCAAAGGTACCCATAATATTTATATCAGCTAGAGATTCTGATATGGATCAAGTTATGGCAATTGAAAATGGTGGGGATGATTATATAACTAAGCCATTTTCTTATGATGTTCTTCTTGCAAAAATAAAGGGAGTTATAAGAAGAGTTTATGGAAGTTACGCCGAAAGTGGAAATAGTGACGTATTTGAGATAAACGGATTATTTTTGTGTATGAATCAAAATACAGTAGAATACAAAGAAAGAAATATTGAGCTTAGCAAAAAGGAATTTCAGCTTTTATATATGCTTCTTAAAAACGTAAATAAAATTGTTTCTAGAGAGACTCTTTTAGAAGTTTTATGGAATGATGTTGATTTTGTTGATGATAATACTTTATCTGTTAATATGACTAGAGTTAGAAAAAGATTAGAGGATATAGGAATTACCGATGTCATTGAAACTAAAAGAGGACAAGGCTATAAACTGTTGGTAAAGTGGTGAATAAATGAAGTTAAAGGATTTTTTTAAGGACAAAATAGCATATGGAGTAGTTTATTTTTTAGGTAGTGCAGTAGTTATTTTTATAATGTATTTGACTTTGATAATAAATAAAATTGAGCTTTCAAAGAATAATATATTGTATGCGCTTTTGATTTCTGCGGTTTTATTTATAATTTTCTTTAGTGTATGATTATTATAAAAATAAGAATTTTCAAGAACAGTTAAACAGAATATTAAATTCAGAAGATGATTTAGATTGCATATTAAACATAGGAACGCCCAATACCAAAGAACAAGAAATGTTTAAAAGAATTTTGCTCAAAGTATATAAAACCTGTGGCAATAAGATGATAAAATATGAGGAAGAACATAAGCAGTATATGTATTTTATAAATCAGTGGGTACATCAAATGAAAACCCCCGTATCTGTTATTAATCTTATACTTCAAGATGAGATAAATGAAGAGAATAAGGAAGTATTTGAAAGCATGGCTGAAGAAAATGAAAAAATTAAGCAGGGGCTTGATAGGATGCTTTACAATGCAAGGCTTAATGAATTTAATATTGATTTTAAGGTAGAGAGGCTTAATTTAATATCTGTTTTAAGAAAGGTTATTAATGACAATAAAAAGTCTCTCATAAGAAATCATATATTTCCAAGAATAATTAAAGGTGAAAATGTAATGATAGAAACAGATAGGAAGTGGATTTCTTTTGTTATAAATCAAATAGTAGTAAATGCTATAAAATATTCAAAAGTTAAAGAATCAGAAAACAAGCACATTACCTTTGGCATTAGTGAGGAAGCTTCAAAGATTATATTGTCTATAGAAGACGGAGGAATGGGTATACCTAAAGAAGATTTAACAAGAGTGTTTAACGCTTTTTTTACTGGCAAGAATGGAAGAAAGACAGATGAATCAACAGGCATGGGAATGTATCTGGCAAAGAAAATATGTGATAAATTGGGGCATGATATTATTGTTCAATCAGAAGAAGGGAGAGGCGCTGTTTTTTCTATTATATTTTATAAAAATAAAAGTATATTTAAGCTTTCAAAATTGTAAGATTAAAGTTATGTTTGAAAGAGAAATCGATACATTGATTTCTCTATTTTTTTTATAATATAGTTAAATCAGTGTGCAGAGTAGAGAGTAAAGTGAATGTATATATAATATAAGGTTTGGAGGAAGTGGTAATATGGCTGTATTAAAGGCAGAAAATATAACTAAGGTTTACGGGGATAAAAGAGGGGGGTTAAAGATTAAAGCCCTCGATAAATTTAGCATCAACGTTGAAAAAGGAGAATTTGTAGGAGTTATGGGCCCTTCAGGAAGTGGAAAGAGCACTCTTTTAAATATTCTTGCCACAATAGATACGCCCTCTTCAGGGGAAATTTTTATAAACGGAACTAACTTATCAAGACTTGATGATAAGAAGGCTGCTTTATTTAGAAGAAAGGAATTAGGTTTCATATTTCAAGACTTTAATTTGTTGGATTCATTATCAATAAAAGAAAATATAATACTTCCACTTGTGATGGAAAAAATTAAAGTTAGTGAAATAGAAGAAAGAGTTGAAAAAATTGCAGCAATACTAAATATAAAAGGAATTTTAGAAAAAAGACCATATGAAACCTCAGGAGGGCAGCAGCAGAGGGCCGCTTGTGCAAGAGCATTAATTCACAATCCTGCTATAATACTTGCAGATGAACCAACAGGAAACCTTGATTCAAAGGCTTCTCAAGATGTGATGGAGTCTTTAGAAAAGCTTAATGAGAAAAATGAAGCAACTATTATGATGGTTACACATGATCCATTCGCAGCAAGTTTTTGCAAGAGAATAGTAATGATTAAGGATGGAAAATATTTCTTAGAAATTGTAAGAGGAGGCAATCGTCAAGCTTTCTTTAAAGAAATTATGGATTCACTTACTCTTATAGGAGGTGTAAGAAATAATGACCTTGCGTAATGTTGCTCTAAAAAACATAAAAGGCAATTTAAGTAAATTCATAATGTATTATTTAAGCAATGCATTTGTGGTTATGGTATTTTTTATATTTGCAAATTTTATATGTAGTCCCAATATAAAAAATGTAAAAAACATGGGACAAATGGGAGCGATTATATCAAATATAATGATCTTATGTGAATTTGTAATAGTTGTGTTTACAATAGTTTTTACTAATTACTCTATTTCGAGCTTTTTAAAATCAAGGGAGAAAGAATTTGGACTTTTATCTATGTTTGGTCTTACAAAAAGCGAAATAAGAGGGTACGTAATGTTTGAGAACTTTATTGTTTCCTTACTTTCAATTTTAACGGGATTATTCTTAGGTATTCTATTTTCCAAATTGTTTTTTATGGGAGTTTCAGCAATTTTAGTTTTGGATACAGAACTTCCTCTCACAATATCTCTTAAAGCTGTAGTTTTAACTGTATTATGCTTTTTAGTATTGTTTCAGGGAATTGGGTTTATGGTAAGTTATAAAATTAAAAATAATAACATAATAGAACTTCTAAAAGGTGCAAGAATTGCAAAACCGGTACCTAAGTTTTCAACAAAGAAAGCAATTTCTTCTATAGTTCTTATTGTACTTGGATATACTATGGCAGTAGCTTCAGGGCAGTTTATAATAGCTACTATGTTTCCAGTTTTAGGGTTGACCGTATGGGGAACATACCTTCTATATTCTCAGTTTAGTGTATATTTTGCAAATAAGCTCCAAAATAACAAAGAGATTTTTTATAAAGGAATCAATATGATAACTTTATCTCAAATAATATATAAACTAAGAGATAATGCAAGAATATTATTTGCAGTTTCAATACTTTCAGCAGTAACTTTAACGGCATCTTCTAGTGTATATTCTTTTCAAAAAACTATGGAAAAGGAAACAGTTTTAGATTTTCCACATGATATAAGCTTTGTAGAGGATGGTTTGAATTCTCATAAGGTGATAATGCCTGAAAGAGTTGAAGAAGTTCTTAATAACTATGGAAATAAGGTAGAGAATAAAGACAAAATCATACTTATGAAGGGAACTAGTGAGTCTAAGTTTATAAATAGAGCTTTAAAATATCAAAGATACAACAGTAAAAATCAGTTTTATATTATATCTAATTATGAGTATAATTCTTTAGCACAGCAGCAAAAAAAGGAAAGTTTTTCTCTCAAGTCAGGGGAAGCAGTTGTATATTCTCACAGTTCTGAGGGAGCTAAGGCGGCAAAGATACCAGAAGGTAAGGAATATTTAAAACTAAATGTACAGGGTGAAACTGTAAAGTTTAATGTTATAGAAGAAATAGGTGGAGCTGTAATTAATGAGGATGAAATAAATTCTAATACCATTGTGATTAGTGATAAACAGTTTAATAAGCTTAAAAACAAACTTACAGACGAAAAACTTAATGTATACTATGGCTATAACATAGAAAATTGGATAAAATCAGAAAAGGCCGTAAGGAAGCTGAGAAGTGAAGTGCCTGAGGAAATGAAAAGTGCATTTAGTCAAAGGGTAATAGAGTTCTCTAAAGTTATGAAGAACATGTCTTTGTTTTTCTTTATAGGAACTTTTATAGCAGTATTGTTTTTCATAGCAACAGGCAGTATACTTTATTTTAAGCTATTTAATGAAATTCAAAGGGATAAACAAGAATTTATAGCACTTAAAAGGATGGGCATGTCTGCAGAAGAAGTGAAAAGGATAGTAAGTATTCAATGTTTTATAATGTTTTTCTTGCCTTTTGTAATAGCATTTAGTCATACAAGCTTTGCAATAAAAGCCCTTAGTAACCTTTTAATTTCAAATCTTAGCCTTTATTTGATGACTATTGTGGGGATTTATTTTGTGCTTCAAGTAATTTACTTTAGTTTTGCAAAATCAATGTATGTGAAACAGATAAATAGTTGGCAGTAGAATATGTATTGTAGGTAAAAATATTTTGAGGATTCAGGAGGAATGTTTTATGAATGCCATTTTAAAAAAATTAGGATTAACTAATCAAAATCCAGTACTTATTTTAAATGCACCAGATGAATATAAAGAAATAATGAAGGACATAGATGGTGAGATTCATAAAGAATTTAATGGAAAATATAAGTTTATACAGATGTTTTCTATAAGCTTTGAAGAGGCAAATAGTTATGCAAAAGCAGCGATTGAAGCATTGGACGGGGATGGACATTTGTGGCTTTGTTATCCAAAGGGAACTTCTAAAAAATACAAATCGAATATTAATAGAAAAAAGTCGTGGGATATATTTTCTCCGTATGATTTTGAACCAGTGTCTCAAGCTTCTATTGATGATAATTGGTCTGCAATTCGTTTTCGTCATGTTGATAATATAAAAAAATTGAAAAGAAAAACTGCTGCTACTAAAAAAGGCAAAGAAAGAATAAAGAATGATGATAAAGATTTATGTGATTAATGGATTTTAAGCGCTGTTCTAATATTTAAATAAGAAGTTTTTGTGAATTCCAGAAGGTTAAATGCCTTTTGGAATTTTGTTTTTTATATCGAGGAAATATTGACAATATTATAATACTTATATATAATGTGTATTGTGTACATACTGTGTATTTAATATATTAACAGTTTTAAAGATGGAGAGAAAATTAAATGAATATTATTATTTCAAATGTGTCAGATAAACCTTTGTATGAGCAAATAAAAGAACAAATTAAAAATGCAATAATTAGTGGTGGGTTAAAAGAGGGAGAAGCACTTCCATCAATTAGAGTACTAGCAAATGATTTACATGTTAGTGTTCTTACTACTAGAAGAGTATATGATGAACTTGAGTCGGAAGGATTTGTTATAACAAAAGCAGGAAAAGGGTCGTTTGTGGCACCAGAAAATCTTGAGCTTTTGAGGGAATCAAAAAGACGTATGGTAGAAACAAAACTTTTAGAGGCATGGGAAACTGCTCGCTCGCTTGGAATTTCTAAAAAAGAATTGTATTCTATGATGGATTTATTATTTGAAGAGGATGATGAGTAATGGATAATATTTTAGAAGTAAGTGGATTAAAAAAAGATTTTGGAAGTTTTGGTTTAAAAGATGTTAGTTTTTCGCTTAAAAAGGGGTGCATAACAGGATTTATTGGCATAAATGGGGCAGGAAAAACTACTACTATAAAATCAATTCTTGGTCTCGTAATAAAGGATGCTGGAAGTGTTAAATTATTTGGAAAGGAAATTGATAAAAATGAACGAGAACTTAAAAATCATATAGGTGTTGTATTGGATGATGGATATTTTTATGATGATATGACGCTTATAGAAATGAAAAACATCATTGCTCCTGCATATTCAAATTGGGATGAAACAGTATTTAAAAATTATATAACTCGTTTTAAGCTGCCACTTAAACAGAAAATTTCTACATTGTCAAAAGGTATGAGAATGAAATATAGTATTGCTTTGGCACTGGCACATCATGCAGATTTGCTTATTAT
Source organism: Clostridium sp. DMHC 10 (assembly GCF_001270375.1). Classification (NCBI taxonomy): domain Bacteria; kingdom Bacillati; phylum Bacillota; class Clostridia; order Eubacteriales; family Clostridiaceae; genus Clostridium; species Clostridium sp. DMHC 10. The sequence continues at coordinate 9,138 of NZ_LGVB01000013.1, read as the reverse complement.
GGATGAGCCAACAAGTGGACTTGATCCATTAGTAAGAAATGAACTGATGGATATACTTTTAGAATTTATGGAGGAAGACGGCAAAAGCGTATTTTTTTCTACTCATATTACATCCGATTTGGATAAAATAGCTGATGTATTAATTTTAATTGATAACGGGAAAATTGTGTTAAACGAAGAAAAGGACATAATATTGGATACTCATGGATTAGTTAAAGGTGATAAATCTATGATTAATGAGCACACAAGAAAGTTATTTTTAAAGCTTCACGAGACTAATTATAATTTTGAAGGCATCACAAATAGAAAAGCTGTTGTTCGTGAGCAAATGAAAAATGTAATAATAGAGAGACCAACTATTGAAGATATTATGTTAGCTTACATAGGAGGGGATAATAATGCTTTTGAGTCTTGTTAACAAGGATTTTTTATTAGTAAAAAATATTTGTTGCTTTTTATTATTTTTGCAATTTGGAGCACCAATTTTTTATTAATGCTAACTCAACGGTTAATGTTGGTATTTTAGGCTTTTTTATGACTGAAATTGTGCTTGAATATGTATTGAATACTATGATATGGCAATTGGAAGATAAATATAAAGGTTCAGTATTGCTTTGTGCAACTCCATATACACGAAAAGCATTAGTAGAAGCAAAATATTTATTTGTTTTTGTAATTTTTATTTGTAACTGTATTATTTATGCAGTTACAGCACTTATAGTCCCTGTTAATGTGACTAAGATAAATATTTCTGAGATTGGAATATCTCTTTTAATTGTAGCTATTTTTTTGATATTACTATACCTGCACTGTATAAATTTGGTTTTATAAAATTGAGAAATATACTGGTCATAATTGTTTTTATGATACCAATTACTGGAGGGTATATAGCAAAGTGGCTTCAATCTAATAATATTGACTTTCAGTATATTACTTCATTACCTAAGTTGATGCAAGAATTGGGACCGTATGTTCTTGCCTTAATAATTACTGGTATTTCTATGGCTTTATCAATTCACATTTATTCAAGAAAAGATTTGTAATGTAGGAGGAATACAAATGAAGGTTATTATTTTTTTAGTAGTTTTTGTAGCATTATCATTTGTAGCTAATGTAATATGGAATATATTTAAAAAACATTAATAATTATATAAGCCATACAGTTGTCGAATTTACTGGTTTATAATTTATTTCCATTATAAAAAGTGGAGGAACGAATAAATGCAAATAGATTTTTATTATTGGGGCACTCAATGTCCTATAAATTATGAAACAATAAAATTACTAAATAGTTTAGATTCAAATTTGTTTAGGATTAGTTTTTATGATATTACTGATGATAAAGCTGTGTTCCCAAATGGCAATCTTAAATGGTTTCAAAATAACGGTTATAAAGATGAAGGACTTGTTAGTATAGAAGAGGATTATGCAAAATTACATGTTGTAAGTAAAAATTTATGACATTAATTTAGCAGAATAATTCTAACAATAAAGCAGATAATAAACTTTGTATTAAAATTTAATTTACAAGGAGGAATTATTATGCCAGCAACAATGAATATACCAGCAGGATCACTTAGAACAGGAGGAAATCCACATCAAAGATGTATAGATGCATGCGCAAAGTGTACTCAGATATGTCAGGAATGTTTGGATATGTGTTTACAAGAGCCAGATGTAAGTGCAAGAAAAAATTGCATTAAAACTCTTCAAGATTGTTCAGAAATATGTTCTACAGCAGCTTGTTTTATGTCAAGAGGCAGCGGAAGCATAAAAGAAATATGCAATGTATGTGCTACAATTTGTGATAGATGTGCAAATGAGTGCAGTATGTTTCAAGATCAGCATTGCAAAACTTGTGCGGATGTTTGTAAGCAATGTGCAACTGAATGCAGGAATATGTCTACTAGCATGCAATAAAAAATTGCGAAGTAACAACATCTTGAAATATTAAATAAAATTAATAAATCTAAGCGTCAAATTGTTAAAATTTTATTTAAACTATTTCTTCAATGTTGTTACTTAGCTAAACCGGAAATGCAAATGATATACACATATTGTGGGTTTGGCGGAGCTAATGTGATTTGAGAACCTTAAACTAGCCATACCAAGCTGTGGATTAATGCAAAAAATACATTGTAAATATGGTCATTCAATGAAAATTGATAGTTATATATAATGTGAAAATTTAAGCAATTACAAAAATTTACATCTAAAATTCCGTAGATACGGAGGAATTTTTCCTTGCACTACCGTTGGAGCGAAGAAATAATGCTGAAGGAACGATTTAAAAAAATTCTAATAAATCTTGGTTCAAAAATTGTAAAATACTTAGATATTTCAATCTGTTTTGTACTATAAGTGTAGACACTTAATCTCATTTGATTAAGTAATCTGCACTTATTTTTATTATAATAAGAAATGGCTGATGATTCAATTTGTTGGAATTTAACTTCCGTAGCTCAAACTATCACCCATTGCTTATTATGGATATTCGATTAAGCAGGTTGGAACTATAATTATGAGGGAGAATCCCTCAAAGATGTCTCCTACCTCTATACTATAAAAAAGATAAGTTTATAACCAGTTTTATTTGGCTATAAACATATTATACGAGGAGATTTGCAATGAAGGTATACAACAAATTGGTTCGTGATAAAATACCAGCTGTAATAGAGGCTTCGGGAAAGAAGTTTGATATAAGAAAGGCAGATAAAGAAGAACTTTATAAATTGCTAGAGACAAAATTAAAAGAAGAAGTAAATGAATTTTTAGAAGATAAAAATTTAGAAGAATTAGCAGATGTCATGGAGGTATTATTTGGACTAGCAGAGAATATGGGCTATAGTGAAGAAGATTTGATGAAAAAAAGAGCTTTGAAAAGAGAAGAGCGTGGAGGCTTTAAGAAAGGAATTGTGCTAGAGAAAGTGTACGAATAAGAAATGCCTACAGTTGTTACAAAGTATAAATTGATATGACAGCTGTAGGTATTTTTTATTAAAAAAAACAGAACAAATGTTTGCATAAATCTTTCTTAGTTGGAAATAATATTTAATGAAAAACAACTGGAAAGAGATGAGTGTAATGGATTATAATAAGATTGAGGATGCAGTTTTAAAAAAGGCAATGGAATTTTTTAAGGCATCTGAAAGAAAATAATAAGTCCATGTTGCGAGAGAATTTTGTGTAATACGAGGAAACTGGTTCCGTTAATACTAGTAGGAAGTCTTAGCGGGTTCAGTTGACGAAATATTACGCAAAATTAGCCGCTAGATGGACATAGTATTTTTTTGAAGATGCCTACAGATAATGCCGTAAAGTTTTTCGGAATAGATGCAAAAATAACTGCACCAGCTGAAACGGAAATCAAAAACATAGATATAAAAACAAATTACACGGACTATTTATTTTATACAGAGGACGGAAATTATCTTCATTTTGAGTTTCAAACCACAGATAAGAGGGATGACATAAAAAGATTTTTATATTATGATGCTTCGTTATTTTACAAAGAAAAGCGGAAGGTTAGAACAATAGTTATTTATTCAGCAGACATAGAGAACGTAGAAACTAATATTGATGCAGGAAGTATAAAGTATGGTATTGAAGCATTTTTTATGAAAAACTTAGATGGAGATGCTAAATTAAAATATTTGGGAGAAAAAATAAATAAGGGTGAGCATTTAACTAGCGAGGACATTTTAGCACTAACACTAGTACCATTAATGAGTGGTAAAGAGTCCAGGAGTGAAAGAACAATTAAAAGCATAGAATTAGCAGAAAATATACCTGAGGATACAGAAAAGCTACAGTGTTTATCACTATTGTATGCACTATTTGAAAAGTTCGGAGATAGTTATTCTAAGAAAAAATTTATGGGAGTGATAAGTATGACTGAAATAGGCAGAATGTTAAGAGAAGAAGGAAAGGCTGAAGGAAAAGAGGAAGGTAAGGCAGAAGGAAAAGCTGAAATTCTTATAAAATTACTTGTTAAAAAGTTTACAACAGTTCCAAAGGAATACAGAGAAAATATAAAGAAATTGCCTGAAGAAACTATCGATGTTATTGCAATAGACATCTTTGATTTAAAGGATATAAAAGAATTAGAAAAATATTTTAAGTAAATTTATAATCTAGTATATAAAAGGTAATTAAAAACAAAACATTTTCAAACTTCAAATTCATTCGTACCAAAATACCAAGTTACAAGGGATCATGGTGCAGATGAATTTTTGGAAGATAAGAATTTAGAGGAATAAGCATATACCACAACTGTTATGAATTGTAAGTTGACATGATAGTTGTGGGTATTTTAATATTAACTTTAGTACAAATATAAATCTGGCGTATTACAAAGAAGATTGCTGAAAGGAATGATAATATGAAAAAAAATGAATACTCATTAAGTGTAACTGAAGTAAAGAATATACTTAAACAGCAAAGCAAGGAAGAATTAATAGAACTCATTATAGACAGCTATAAAACTATTCCACAGTTAAAGGAATATATAACCGTCAAATACTCAAATAAGGAAACAATTGAGCAAATATTTAAAGTTTATAAAGATAAAGTTCATGATGTGTTTTTTCCCAAGAACATAAAACACAATTTAAAATAGGAGAGGCAAAAAAAGCGGTTAATGATTTTAAAAGGTTATGTTCGGATGAAAAACTTGTAATTGATCTAATGCTTTATTATGTTGAGATGGGTGTTGAGTTTACAAATACATATGAAGATATTAATGAGAGCTTTTATAATAATGTTGAAAGCATGTATGAATCTATAGTAAAGTCTATTAACAAGCATGAAAATTCAGAGATTTTTGTTTCTCTAAGGGATAGGCTAAAAAATGTGGTTGACAATACTAGCGAGATGGGATGGGGTTTTCATGATGTTCTTGAACAATATTATGCTGAAATAAAATGGCTTGAATTAGAGGATTTTTCAGTTGAGGATAAAGAACTAATTCAGATAAAAGAATATATAGCAGATAGGATTGGGAAAAGAAATGATCTGCCTGATTTTGATAAAAAAATAAGCATTAATACGATAATAAGCGAAATTATTGATGCAGATGAAGTATTTATTTTAAGGATGGATGAACAGAGCGGAAACTATAGTAATTATGATGAATATGATTTTATATCAGAAAAAACAGGATATTCTATAGAAATTATAGAACTGATTTTATGGCAAAAATATTGTTATGAAATGGAGAATGATTATTGGCAATACGATGAAGGAAAATGTAGTAAATGTGGAAGCAGTGAGCTATATATTAGGGAAGTTCCAAATGAGGATTTTGAAGACCAAGTTATCTGTAAAATATGCGACACCGAATTTATAAGAGAATAGAGGAGCAGGTATTATGTTTGAAGTTATAAAAACTGAATATGGGAAATATATTACTGAATTTGAATTTGATTATTCTGGAACTTATCCTGATTTTGACATATTTATTATAAATGCAAAAGTAAAATTTTATGAAAAAGGTTTTGTAGTTTCTACAAGCATTAGTGAGAAAAGTCTTTTTATAGAATGGGATGGGATAACAGGAATTACATTTACAAAAAATAAAAAGACGATTGTAAATATAACAACAGACAAGGGTGTTATAACGCTGAAAAGAGAAAAACAGGAAACAGATATTGGTGAATTTAAGAAACTATTAAATAGTATGGTTAAAAATATTAAGCTTGAATATGTAAAATCGGATATTGATAATATAAGCTCATTAGAAATGAAGCGAAATGAAAAGCTCTATGATATGCAGGAAAAACGAGTCGAAAATTTTATAAGAAACAGCGGATATGAAGATGATGCAGCTATTCAGGAATACTGGTGTGATTACCTTAAAGAAAAACTTCAGTTCCCTTTTGAAGCTAAAATTATTGATGATTCTGGTTCTTTAGAAATAGGGGAGATTCTTGAAGTTTTAGCAATAGAGGGAGTATTTGATTTATATGGTATAGTTGTGAAAGCAATAAAAGGTAGAAGACAGTATTCATTTCCTTTATGTTTGCTAGAAGTAGTAGAAAAAAATAGTGATAACTATCAATTAGTTGATGATTACAATTTTTGGTTTTGCAATAGATAGATTTTATAAATCATTTGTGGTATTTAGATTAGAAAGTGAGGAGTTAAAGGAAAGCAATATGAAGTATTATTTAAGAGGCGAAATTGCCAAAATATCTGGCATTAATGTGGAAACACTAAGATATTATGAAAAGAATAAACTGATTCCTATTCCCAAAAGAACTTCAAAAGGATATAGAATTTATACAGAAGATACATTAATTATTCTTAGATTTATTAGGGGGGCTAAGAGTGCAGGTTTTACTTTAGAGCAGATAAGAAATTTATTTTCAGCTGTAAATGGTGTAAATATAGATTTAAATTATGTAAAAGAATTAATTGATGAAAAACTTGTGGAAATTAGTGATAAGATTATAGAGCTTAAAAGTGTAAAGGAAAATCTTAAGGATATTAAGGAAAATTTATATCAGCCACATGAATGTCCATTATGCAATGCATTTAATAATAATTCAGGAAAATAATAAAAAAGCTTGACTCTGTACCTAAGTACAAGGATTATAATTAGTTGAAATTATAATAAGAGGTGTTAGTATGAGTTCAAAAATTTTTTATTTTTCTGGAACAGGAAATTCTTTAGCAGTTGCAAGAGAACTTAATAATAATTTGAGTGATAAAGGAAGTATAATTCCATTATCAATATTTAGAGATAAAGAATCCGTACAGATAGATACAGATGTATTAGGATTTGTATTTCCAGTCTATTTTATGAATATTCCAGATATAGTTAAATCCTTTATAAAAAAATTAACATTTAAAACCAATCCATATATTTTTGCTATTGAAACATGCAACGGAGCTCCTGGTGCAAGCTTGATTGAGCTAAATAAATGTTTAGAAAGAAAAGGAAAAGCTCTGTCTTCAGGTTTCGTTATTTATATGCCCGGCAATGCACTTGTAACTCCACATAACATTGAAATTGAAAGACTGAACAATTATAAGATTAAATTAGCTGAAATTTCAACTAAATATTAATAATAGAAGTATAAATAAAATTGAAGGAAAAGGTAGCCTTAAGACCCGTATAGTAAGTGCTGTTTGTAAATCCCTTGGAAAGCAAATGTATTTAACTCCCAAAAATGTTTCATATACGTCCCAATGTGTTGGTTGTGGAATATGTGAAAAAGTATGCCCCGGGAAAGAAATTTAATATAAGAAAGGCGTATTTGTAGAGGGAGATATGAGCATGAATACAAGAACTATTATGATTTTTCCTCAATTTGAAAATATTGACGTTATAAATGAAATCCGTAAGAAATATGATCCCTTGGTAGATTTAGTGTTGCCACATATTACTTTAGTATTTCCTTTTAATAGCGAGCTGACTAATAAAGAACTTAATTTATATTTAAAAGCGTGTTTAAGAAATATAAAGGCATTTAAAGTTGAATTGAAGGGGTTCAGTAAACAGCACGATAGATATGGAAATTACTTGTTTTTAAATGTAGTACAAAGCATGGGTGTAATTAAAAACATTCATGATATGCTATATAAAGATAAACTAAAGCAATTTGATGCAAGTCAGGATTATGTTCCTCATATGACAGTTGGAAACCTATCTTCTATAGAGCTGCTTGATAAAGCATTTGATGATGTAAATAACAAGTATAATGATAAATTTAGTACTGTAGTCAAAAAGATATCGGTTGAAATGATTGGTGAGCATGAAGAATCAATTATTGTAATAGAGCACGAACTGGATTGATAAATTATAATTTGTTTAGCTTCGCTAGCCGATTATTATTATAGTCTTTATCTACTAATTGCGGCATAAAAAGTCGGGAGGTAATTTAATATTTATTTTATAATTGTATATGACAGGAGGAAAAGTATGGATATGATTCGCAGGATGCATTTTCACGTGTTTTTAGAAATTTCCATGGGGTTTTGCCGTCAACAGTAAGAAGTGAAACAGTAACGCTTAAATCTTGTCCTAAACTCTCTTTTCAAATTGTGATTAAGGGGGAAGAAAAAATGAAGTATCAAATTGAACATTGGCCTGCATTTAAAGTGGCTGGGATTGCTAGCAGGATTAAAACAGATATGGCTTCCAAGTTCGGGATTTAAACTTGCAGACTTGCCTGTATTTGAATGTTATATGCAAGAAAATCGACAAGAGATTTGGATAGCAATTGAGGAAGCATGATGAATGCTGAAATATTTACTTCTAGTAAGGGAGATATCTTCTAATATAAGGTTCAATCAATGTAACTATCATATCTTTATAAATCCTTCATAATCCGGTTATGTGTAAATTTGACATACGAACATATGTTTGATATATTTAATCATATGAATACTTGTTGATTTGTTTTAAAATTCGTATGACATGGAGGAAAATAAAAATGAGTATGCTTGAGGAAATAAAAGAAGATATAAAGAAAAGATGTGAAAGTCCAAATAACTTTTTTGGACCGGGAAGTTATGAACATATTAAAAGTGTAGCAAAGAATGCTGTTGAACTTGCTGAATTGTACAAGGCAGATGTTGAAGTGTGTGAAATTGCAGGCTGGTTACATGATATAGCTTCGGTTACAGATTACAAGCTATATGAAAAGCATCATATTCACGGAGCAGCTATGGCAGAAGCAATCTTGAAAAAATATAACTATCCAGAAAATAAAATTGAACTTGTTAAATTATGCATATTGAATCATCGTGGAAGTGTGTTAAAGGAAAAAAGAACTATAGAAGAAATATGTGTTGCCGATGCTGATGCAATTTCTCATTATGATGCTTTGCCTGCATTATTTTACTTAGCCTTTGTTCAGAGAAAGCTTAATATTGATGCTGGCACCGAATTTGTCAGAAATAAGCTTGAAAGAAGCTATAATAAGATGTCTAAACAAAGCAAGGAATACTATAAAGCTAAAAGGGATTTAATTAAGACTATATTTGAATAATTTTATTTGGAAGAATTAGAAAAATATTTTAAGTAGACTACAGGCATATCTGTAGTTTTTTTTATGCATACTAATGAATGAAATAGCTATAATTAAAAAATTCTAGCTTCAATATTTTTTTATTACTCAATTTTTAAATAAG
>NZ_LGVB01000012.1:0-9252 GCF_001270375.1 Clostridium sp. DMHC 10 | reverse complement strand
ATTATTAAAAGTGCATAAAATAATTGTTAATTGTGTAAACGATGTAAGTTAAAAAGAGGGGGATAAAAAATGACGTTATTAAGTGTAGTTCAATTTATATTAAACTTAGGACCAACGGTTATGTTACCAATCGTTATTACAATAATCGGTATAATTTTTGGGCAGGGATTTAAAAAAGCTTTTAAATCAGGTGTTACAATAGGCGTGGGATTTGTAGGCATCAACCTTGTATTGGGATTACTTACAAATAATTTAGGACCAGCAGCTCAGGCTATGGTAAGCAGATTTGGTTTGCATTTAACTATAATAGATGGAGGATGGCCATCAGCTGCTGCAGGAACTTGGGGTTCTCCAGTGGCATCAATTATTATACCGTTAGCATTAGCTGTTAACCTTGTAATGATATTTACAAATACTACAAAAACAATGGACATAGATATTTGGAACTACTGGCATTTTGGTGCAGCAGCAGCTACTATTTATATTTTAAGTAATGGAAATTGGATAGCATCAATAATTGCAGGCATACTTTATGAAGTTGTAGTTCTTAAAGTGGCAGATTGGACTACTCCAATGGTACAAGAATTTTATGGATTAGAGGGCATATGTCTACCGACAGGTTCTACCGCATCTTTTGCACCAATAGGAATATTACTAGGTAAAGCTATTGGTAAAATTCCGGGAATTAAAGATTTACATGCAGATCCGGAAACTATACAAAAAAGACTAGGTGTCTTCGGAGAACCTATGATGATGGGTTTAATATTAGGAATCATATTAGGAGTTTTAGCAGGATACGATGTTGGTAAAGTACTTCAAATAGGTATGGCTATGGGAGGTGTAATGTTACTGCTTCCGCGTATGGTGAAAATATTGATGGAAGGTTTGATACCGGTTTCAGAATCAGTTAGAGAATTCTTACAAAAGAAAGCTTCAAATAAAGAATTAAACATAGGGCTAGATGCGGCATTAGCAGTTGGTCATCCTGCTGTAATGTCAACAGCATTAATATTAGTACCAATTACTATCGCTCTTGCAGTAATCCTACCAGGCAATAGAATGTTACCATTTGGTGATCTTGCAACAATTCCATTCTGTGTAGCGTTCATAGTTGGCTCCACAAAAGGAAATATCATCCATTCGGTAATAGTAGGTACAATATTGATAGCAGGATCATTATATATGGCAACAGACTTTGCTCCAATATTTACAACAATGTTAAAACAAGCTCATTTCTCTTTTGCATCAGGAGTAACGCAAATGTCAAACATCGATACTGGTGGTAATTTATTTAATTGGATAGTTTATAAAATAGGTCAATTATTAGTTCAGCTATAATTTTGAAGATTAAAAAATCTGCCTCACATTTGTTTGCGAGACAGGTTTTTTGCATTATGCATACTACTGGAAAATATTCATTTACAATTCTTAATTTTTCTTTAGATGTCCATTTTTTTTATTCCTTTTTACGAGTAGTTATGATTTTATGGGGTATTTTGTTTTTTAATTTTAGATTTGAGTTCGAAAGTTGATTAAATTTAAGCGGAATAAATTGTTTGTAAGTGGCTGTATGTGTACATAATATTTAACCAAATTTAAAACAAATTAAACCAAAAAGTTGGCATGAATAATGCTTAGTATATTAGCGAAGGAATAAGGGGGTGAATAAATGGATCTTAAAGATTTTATTAAAAAAGGCGTAGTTTTAGCAAATCTTTCAGCAAATAGTAAGGAAGATGTATTTAAAGCTCTATATGGTGAACTTTACAAGCGTGGAAAGGTAAAGGCTAGTTTTTATAAAGGATTAGTAAATAGAGAAGCTGAATTTCCAACAGGATTAGAGCTAAACAAATATAATGTAGCTATTCCGCATACTGATGCTGAACATGTAATAGATTCATGTATTTCAGTTGTAACACTGAAAAATCCAGTTACATTTCAATGTATGGAAGACCAGAATAAGTCATTAGCTGTAAGAATAGTATTTATGCTAGCTATAGGAGAAGCACATAGTCATATTAAAATGCTTCAAAGCTTAATAATGCTAATACAGAATGATGAGTTTTTGAAAAAAAGTTCTAGTAGCAAAGGATACGGATGAGATTTTTAAACAAGTAATTGAAAAATTATAAAAAATAAGGAGTGATAACATATGAAAGCTTTAGTTAAAAAAGAAAAAGGTTTTGGAAACATGGAACTTGTTGAGATTGATGAGCCAGTTATAAATGATGATCAAGTAAAAATTAAAATTGAATATTCAGGTATTTGTGGATCAGATATTCATTCCTACAAAGGAGAATACAACAATATTAAGCCACCTATTGTACTAGGACATGAATTTTCTGGAATTGTAACAGAGATAGGTGCGAATGTAACGGGAATTAAAGTAGGAGACAGAGTAACTAGTGAAACTACTTTTGAAATATGTGGCACATGTGATTATTGTAAATCAGGAGATTACAACTTATGCCCCAACAGAAAAGGTTTAGGAACTCAAGCAAATGGGAGCTTCGCTGAATATGTTGTTGCTAGAAAAGAAAGTGTACATGTTTTACCTGAAAACGTTGATTTACTTTCAGCGGCATTAACAGAACCGTTAGCATGCTGTACTCATCCAGCTTTAGAAAAAACAAGTATAGAAATAGGAGAGCACGTTTTAATATTTGGACCAGGACCAATAGGACTTTTATTAGCTCAAGTTGTAAAAGCCAAGGGTGCATACACTATTTTAGCAGGAATGAATAAAGATAAAGAGAGGCTAAAACTTGCTAAAGAACTTGGAATTGATAGAACAATAAATATTCAAGAAGAAGATATTGGGGAAATTATTAAAGGATTAACTAAAGGGTATGGTGTAGATAAAGTTTTTGATTGCTCAGGATCAATACATGCCACTAATTCAGGACTTAGCTTATTAAGGAAAAAAGGAACGCTAGTTCAAGTTGGAATATTTGCTAAGTCGCTCAACGAGTTAGACGAAGAAAAAGTAATTCAAAAAGAACTGATCTATATTGGAAGTAGGAGCCAAAAGCCAAGTTCTTGGGATTTAGCCTTATATCTTATGGATACTGGAAAAGTAAATACTAAGAAACTTGTAAGTAAAATTTACAGCTTGGATGATTGGCAAAAAGCTTTTGATAAAGTTATGAGTGGCGAGGAAATAAAGGTTGTATTAAAGCCTTGAAAAAGATTAGTAGTGAGGAGGAAAGAGTAGTATGAATACGGCAGAATTGAAGAAGATAGCAAATAAAGTGAGAATAGACATCATAGAAGAAGTAGCAGCAGCAAAATCTGGACATCCAGGAGGTTCATTATCAGTAACAGATATATTAACGACATTATATTTTGAAAAAATGAACATAAAAACAGAGAATCCAAAATGGGAAGACAGAGATAGATTAGTGCTATCAAAAGGTCATGTTGCACCAGCATTATATGCTGTTCTTGCTGAAAGAGGTTACTTTTCAACAGAAAAATTAATAACACTTAGAAAATTTGGATCAATACTACAAGGACACCCCGATATGAAATCAATTCCAGGAGTTGATATGTCTACAGGTTCATTAGGACAGGGACTATCAGCAGCAAATGGAATGGCATTATCTGCAAAACTAGATAAAAAGGATTATAAAGTATATGTAATATTAGGTGATGGAGAAGTTCAGGAAGGTCAAATATGGGAAGCAGCGATGAGTGCGGCACATTATAAACTAGATAATGTAATAGCAATATTAGATAATAACGGCTTGCAGATAGATGGTCCTAATAGTGAGGTTATGAGTATAGCTCCTATAGATGAAAAATTTAAAGCCTTTGGTTGGAATACAATAAAAATAGATGGACATGATTTAGAGGCTATAGGAAAAGCAATAGATAATGCAAAAGTAGTTAACGGAAAGCCAACTGTAATAATTGCTAAAACTGTAAAGGGTAAAGGTGTATCGTTTATGGAAAATCAAGTAGGATGGCATGGAAAAGCTCCAAATGAGGAACAAAAGAAAGTAGCAATAGAAGAATTAGAAAGGAGAGAAGCATGATGGGAATAGCAACTAGAGAAGCGTATGGGCAAGCCTTGGTTGAGTTGTCTAAAGATGAGAGGGTAGTAGTGCTTGATGCGGATTTAGGAAATGCTACAAAAACATGTATGTTTAAGAAGGCATGTCCAGAAAGATTCTTTGACATGGGAATATCTGAACAAGATATGATAGGTACAGCGGCAGGGTTTGCTACTTGTGGAAAAATTCCTTTTGCAAGTACTTTTGCAATGTTTGCGGCAGGAAGAGCTTTTGAGCAAATTAGAAACTCAGTGGCATATCCAAAGTTAAATGTAAAAATAGCAGCAACTCATGCAGGTGTAACAGTAGGAGAAGATGGCGGAAGCCATCAAGCTGTTGAAGATATAGCATTAATGAGGAGTATTCCAAATATGGTGGTAATAAATCCATCAGATGAAATTGAAGCTAAGGCAGCAGTATTTGCGGCAGCAGAATATTATGGACCGATATATTTAAGATTTGGAAGAGCAGCAACACCTGTAATCCATGATGCAAATTATAAATTTCAAATAGGAAAAGGTGAAGTACTAAGTGAAGGAAAGGATGTAGCTATTATAGCAACAGGAATAATGGTAGCAAAAGCTTTAAAAGCAGCTGAAATTTTAAAAACTGAAGGTATAAATGCAACAGTAGTTAATATTCATACAATAAAACCAATAGATAAAGAACTCATTATTAAGGTAGCAAAAGATACAGGAAAAGTAGTAACTGTTGAAGAGCATAGTATAATTGGCGGATTAGGTTCAGCAGTTTGTGAGGTACTATCACAAGAAATACCTACAAAAGTTAAATTAGTAGGGATAAATGATAGGTTTGGACAATCCGGTACCCCGGATGCTTTATTGGAGTATTATGGTTTAACAGTTGAAAAAATATTAGAAGCAGTAAAATTTTTTATGTGAGAGGAGAATGATAATATGAAGTTTTTTATTGATACAGCAAATATAGATGAAATTAGAGAGGCAAATGAATTAGGAGTAATAGCCGGAGTTACTACGAATCCATCATTAATAGCAAGAGAAGGTAGAGATTTTAAAGAAGTAATAAAGGAGATAACAGAAATCGTTGATGGACCTATAAGTGCAGAAGTAATAGGTACAAAACATGAGGATATGATCAAGCAAGCAAGAGAATTAGTTAAAATTCACAAAAATATTGTAATAAAGATTCCTATGACAATAGAGGGGTTAAAAGCAGTAAATATACTATCAAAAGAAGGAATAAAACTAATGTTACCTTAATATTTTCTTCAACTCAAGCATTATTAGCTGCTCGTTCTGGTGCAAGTTATGTAAGCCCATTTGTAGGTAGATTAGATGATATAGGCTCAACAGGAATGTCATTAATAGAAGAAGTAGCACAAATATTTAAAAATTATGGAATAAAAACTGAAATAATTGTTGCAAGTGTAAGAAATCCAATTCATGTTATAGATGCTGCAAAAGCTGGTGCCGATATTGCTACTATACCATATAAAGTAATAGTGCAAATGACTAAACATCCATTAACAGATAAAGGTATAGAGGCATTTTTAAATGATTGGAAAAATGCAAATATGAAAATATAAGTTGCTTAAAGTGAGGTATATAAATGGTAATAATTAATCCTTCGTTGCTATCAGCCGATTTTTGTAATTTAAAAAGGGATATAGAAATATTAGAGAAAAACTCCATAACATCAATTCATATTGATGTTATGGATGGTAATTTTGTATCTAATATAGCATTTGGAATAGATCAAATAAAAGCAATAAGTAGTATTACTAATATGGAAGTAGATGTTCATATGATGGTTAATAATCCAGAAAAGTATATTGGAAAATTAGTTGAAGCAGGTGCTGACTGCATTACATTACATGAAGAAGCATGCACTCATTTATACAAAACAATATATTTTATTAAAAGTTTTGGAATTAAGGTAGGGGTTGCATTGAACCCAGCAACTAATATTTATAGTTTAAAATATGTTTTTGCTCTGTTAAATAGGGTACTTGTTATGACAGTAGAACCTGGTTTTGGAGGACAAAAATTTATAGATTCTATGAAAGATAAAATAGCTGAGCTTAGACACATTAAGGAAGCTAACCAATATAATTTTGAAATACAAGTTGATGGTGGAATAAATTATGAGAATATTAAGGATGTAGTTAACTTTGGAGCAAATAATGTAGTAATAGGTTCTTCAATTTTTAAAAATGGGAATATAGAAAATAACGTAAAAAAAGTTTTATAATATTCTTCAACTTAATGAAAAGTAAAGGAGCTGGGTGTATGATAGCTTTAGGTTGTGATCATGGTGGATACGAATTAAAAGAAGCAATAAAGCAAATGTTAAGTGAAAAGCGTATAGAATATAAAGATTATGGCACATATAATAAGAAAAAGGTAGATTATCCAGAGTTCGCATTAATGGTAGCTGAAAGTGTAAAAAATGGCGAAAGCCAAAGTGGAATTCTTTGCTGTGGGACAGGAATCGGAGTTTCTATTGCTGCTAATAAAGTACCTGGTATTAGAGCAGCAGCAGTAAGTGATGTATTTACTGCAAGAGCCACAAAACAGCATAATAATTCAAATATACTTTGCTTAGGTGGAAGGGTAATAGGAGTTGGATTAGCATTACTAATAGTAGAAGAATGGCTTAATGCAGAGTTTCAAGGTGGAAGACATCAAGATAGAATAAATATGATATCAAAAATAGAGGAGAAATATACTGGGAATAATTAAATTATACTTACAAATATAGTAATAAGGAAAATTATCGTGTATTTTTAATGAAAATAGTTGAGATGTGTATTAAAAATTGGGAAGTAACAGTATTTTTTCAAGATACTGTTACTTCCCAATTTTTTTAATTGACAACTACTATCAACTTGTTTAGTGTATGTCTATTTGTTTTCTGCTTTCTTTCCCTTTTTCTTTCTTTGGAAGAGTTATTTTTAAAACTCCATCTGCAAATGAAGCATTGACATTATTTTCATCAACATTATCTACATAAAAGCTTCTTCTGAATTCTCCATAGTTTCTTTCACGTCTTACATAATTGTCTCTCTTATCCTCTAATACATCTTCTCGCTTTGCAGATATAGTTAAATAGTTATTTTCATATTCAAGAGCAATATTTTCTTTTTTCATTCCTGGTAAATCTGCTTCAACTAAATATTGGTTGTCATCTTCTTTAACATCTACTTTAAAACTATTGTTGTTGAATACTGCTGGTGCAAAGAAATCATCTGAGAAAAAGTTATTAAAGAAATCTTCGAAATAATCACCTCTTTTTGCTACACTATTGTTATTTCTTCTAAAAGGAACCATTCCAAACATGTTAACAACCTCCTAATAATTTTATATTTTTTATTTATATAATCATAGTAAAGCATATATGTTTCACTATGTTGTTGCCTCATTTCTGTTTACATGTATATAATAGCCTAAAGGTCAAAGAAAGTCAAAATCAGAAAAACAATTCTAAAGTTAGATTTCAAAAGAAAAACGGAGATTATAAGGAATAAATTATTTTTGACAATAATAATTGGATAATTAGGGCAAATTTCAACAATATATATTTGATATTATAATTTCAATATTTCAAGTCATTTAGCTATATTACTATAAATTCCGAATATTAAGCACTATAAATTTGATTATGTTCGTTGTATAATGATAATAAATATATTTTATGAGGTGTAATATGAATACATATAAATTGAAAATAGGAAAATTAGAAAGAGAACTTCCAATAATAAAAATAAAGGATGACCTTGCTATAGCTAGTTTTGTAATATTGGGAGATACTGAGCTTATAACTAGTGCAGCTCCTTTAATTGCACAAGGGCTTAGGGATATAGAAGTTATAGTTACAGCAGAAGCTAAAGGAATACCAATAGCTTACGAGGTATCAAAACAACTTGGCATGAAAAATTATGTAGTAGCAAGAAAAAGCATAAAACCGTATATGAAGGACCCAATTGTAGAAGAGGTCTTTTCAATTACTACTCAAAAGAAACAAGTATTGTGCTTAGATAAGAAGGATGGAGATAGCATAAAAGGTAAAAGAGTAGCTATAATAGATGATGTTATAAGCACAGGAGAATCACTTAAAACAATAGAAAGTTTAGTTAAAAAGGCTGAAGGAATAGTTGCTGCAAAAGCTGCTATACTTGCAGAAGGAGATGCAGCTAAAAGAAAAGACATAATATACATAGAAAAGCTTCCACTCTTTAAGGTTGATAAGGATGGAAATATCAATATTTTGGAATAGTAAATTAGAGCTCTAGATGGCATAGATTAAAGTCTAGAGCTTTAATAAAATTAATTTGTAGTACTTTTTTGGTTGTGGCTTGAATTGCCGGAATAAGGAAAGAGCGGTGAGCTAAGTTTAAATTCAAAATTTTCTCTGTCTATAAGTCCTACAGGTTCATTACTATCATATAGTTTAATTAAAAAGTCTGCCATTTGCTTACTAGTATGATAAGTGCCAAAAGTTTTATCATAATCATACTCGCTAACATTATTAGCAACTTTTCCAAACTCTGTTTTTGTGGCAGCAGGTGCTAGAATTTTTGCTTGCAGCTTAGCGTGATTTTCTTTTAGTTCTCGTGCTAGTCCTTCGGTAAAAGTACTTACGAAAAATTTAGTTGCACAATAAGTAACGGTATTTGGCACAATAGTATAGCCACCTGCGGAGGAAATGTTAATTAATTGGGTGTTTTGAACATCTTTGTAGTCATGAGTATAAAGTGAAGATAAAATTGTTAGAGCTTCTACATTTAAATGAAGCATGTTTTCAATTTTAGTTAAATCTTGATTTGCAACACTAGCATAGTTACCAAAGCCTGCATTGTTAATCCAAGCTTCAATTTCATAATTTTTTAATTCCTCATATAGCTTGTAAACATTTTTTGTGATAGATAAATCCATTGATTTTATTATTATATCAAGTTTCGGATTTTCTTTTGAAATTTCTGCTTTTAACTTTTCCAAACTATTTTTACGACGGGCGACAATGATTAGATTTTTTCCCCGTTTAGCAAAAGCCTTTGCTGTTTCATATCCAATACCAGAACTGGCACCTGTAACAGTTACATATTTTTTATTATCATTTCTCATTTGAAATGCCTCCTTAAATTTAATATACTTATACTGTACAATTTAGAGTAAGCTCTAAGTCAAGTGTTTATTAAGGAGAATTTATATGGATT
>NZ_LGVB01000011.1:0-7173 GCF_001270375.1 Clostridium sp. DMHC 10 | reverse complement strand
AACTTGTTCTTGTGTATAAGTGGAAAATTCTCTTTGGGCTTTTTTTACTTCCTTTAATTTTAAATTCAATTCATCAATATTACTAACTTTCATAAATTACACTCTCCTTTTTATATTGATAATTATTTAACATTTGTATAAAAATTATCCACAACTGTGGGGTAAAATTGTGAATTTTGCACTAAAGTATTGCTTGTATAATCCTGATATTCGCATTTTGAAGCTTTAAGAGGGTATATCTATCTATATACTACATACAAATACCTCGAGCTTATTGTTATTCTTTTAACAAATCATTTTAAAAAAATATGCTATAAAAACTAATATATATAGTGGAACTACATGAAAGTCTTAAAATATACTTAATGAAATTAAATACACCAAAAATATTTTAATCAATTTAAAGTTTAAATGTAGTTTCACTATATAGATAAACAACCTATTTTAATTTTGATAGTTCCTCGTATTTCTTTTCAATCATATTAACTAAAGGATCACTTTCTTCAAGTCCAGTTACATTAGAAATTGTTTTAGTAATACCTTTTAACAATATGCTTTCTTGTATTTTTACAGCATTTTCATCTTCACTATATTCAAATAATAACCCAGCCGCTACTCCACATAAAATATTATTACATTCAATTCCAAGTTCATAACAAAGTTTAAGTGGTGACATTAATCTATCTTTTGAAGATAATTTTCTCATAGGATCTCTTCCTACTCTAGTAAGTTCGTCATAAAGATAGAAGTTTTCAAACCTCTTTATTAACTTTTTAGAATAATCATTTAAATCATCTATATGCAATCCATGCTTTTTACTCAAAGCCTGTACAGCTTCCTTATGAAATCCTACAGCAATATTTCTTATATACTCATCCTTTATAGCTTCATGTATATATTTATATCCCTTGATATATCCTATATATGCAACTGCCGCATGAGCTCCATTAAGCAAAAATAATTTTCTTTCAAGGTACGGTTCCAAGTTGTCAACGTAAGCAGCGCCTTGTATATCTTTATTTATTTTCACTTTATTTTTTCAATATCCCATTCATAGAAGTCTTCTACAGCTACATCTATTGGTACTTCCTTTTTCATCTTTACATTTGGGACAATTCTATCCACTGTGCTATTAGGAAAACCAACATATTCGTTTAAATCAATTTTAAAATCTTCATCCGCTTCTTCAATTATTGATTCTTTTAAAATATTAGTAGCAAAAAGTGCATTCTCACATGCTATTATATCTACCAATTTATCATTACCATTTTTAAATCTTTTAGCTAAAAGCTTATATAAAAGTTTACCTGTGCTTTTCAAATTATTTGCACCAATAGAAGTAGTAATTAAATCTGCTTCTCTAATAACCTTCTCTAATTTTGCTGTATCATTTAAGTGAACAGCTTTTACATTATAAACTTTCTCTTCACTCTTCTCATCGCACAAAGTTGTAACTTTGTATTCACCATAGTTGTTTATGTTTTCAACCAAGAAGTCTGATATATCAACAAAAGTAATTTCATAGCCTGATTTTGATAATAAATATCCAATAAAACCTCTGCCTATATTACCTGCTCCAAAATGAACTGCTTTCATTTTACATCTCTCCTTCATCTATAATTGATATAATTTCTTCTGGTTTTGTTGCATTCCTAAGTCTTTGAACATTTTCTTCGTATTGAACTGTTAAAGCTATTTTAGATAATATCTCCATATGTTCTTCACCTTTGCCAGCTATACCTACAACAACATATGCGATATTTCCTTCACCAAAATCAACACCTTCAGGATACTGGGCAATGACAATTCCTGATTCCATAATTTCTTTCTTATATTCATTCATTCCATGAGGTATAGCCACGCCATTTCCAATATAGGTTGTAACTTCTTCTTCCCTAGCTTTCATACCCTCTATATAATTTTCTTTTACATATCCTCCTGCTACTAGTAGTTTTCCTACTCTTTCTATAGCTTCTTTCTTTGATTCAGAAGCCACCTTTAATTGAATATTTTGTGTTGTTAAAATTTCCTTACTAGTCATTTTATTCCTCCTCACGGTTAACTATATCTATTAAATGTTTTCTTATATTTGCTAAACTACATACTTTTAAATCTTCTACAAATTTTTCATCTTCAATTAACGCAATGCTTATTTTGCCTAAAAATTTGAGCATATAGTTGCTTTCCTCACTTCTAGCAATCATTACAAGAAAAGTATTTACTTCTTCTTTTGAAAATCCTACACTTGTAGTGATTATTGGGGTTTCTATACGATAGACTCCTACAAAAGGTATTGCTAATTCTTCATTTCTAGTATGCAAGAGAGCCACATTTGTTCCATGTATTACTACATTTCCCTTTTCTTCCCTTTTTAAAATGGCCTGCTTTAATATTTCCTTATTTTTTATGAGGCCAAGTTTTTTTATGTCCTCTACTATAAAATCAACTAAATCTTCAATTGTACCTGCTTTTGTAGTCTTTACTTGCAAATTTTTTATTATATCATCTGATGTTTCATATTCATAATTTGTTATTATATTTGATTTTATATCTGAAATCTTATTTGCATTTATTTCTTTATTATCAATCTTTAAATTTAAAATAAACTTATTAATTTTTTCTATATCCTCCTTAGTAATAAAGGTGGAGACTACAATTACCTTTTTAACAGTATGCTCTAACTTAATTGGCACGGTAGACAAAATCAAATCATATTTATCATTATTTATATACTTATCTATATCACGTAAAGTTTCGATAAATATATCATTAACATCAGGAAATATAAACTTTATTTTATCACTTAAGATTTTTGCTGAGCCAATGCCTGAAGGACATACAATTAATATATTTAACTTTTTTAACAATGTCTGTTTCCTCTGCAGCGCTACATCTATATGAAGCGTTATATATCCAACTTCTTCTTTAGGAAGCCTAAAATTATATCTAGAAAATACTAACTTAGAAACATTATTTACAACATTAAAAAGCTCTAAATAATGATTTTTTATCTCGTCAATAAGAGGATTTACAATCTTTAATCCTAGATTTAGCATATTAAAAGTTTGCATAAAATGCTTAGCTAGATCACCTACTAATTGCGCATCTTCTTCCAAATTTATATTTATCTTTTGAGATACTTCCTTAATAACTTCCTTTGATATTATTTTATAATCTATATCAAGCAAATCTTGATTTTTATTAATTAAAAACTTATAATCCGTTAAATTGAACCATATATATATAAGGTCATCTTCGGTTAAATTTATATTATTTTCTTTTAAAATGTTATTTAAATTTATAATTTTTTGTACTCATCTAGCTCTACAATATCTTTTTTTATTTTTTCCGGTATACTAATCTCTCTTTTATTCCCCGCTTTCTTTATTGCTGTTAATATTTGAATAAATAATGTAAAGTATTTTATATCATTCAAATTATACTGTGACAAATCTATTTTTCTTAATATACCTTTACCTATAGAAGTTATGTCTTTGCCAAAAATCATATTGAAGAGCACTTCTATGCTTTTATCAACCTGCTCATCATACAAAAATGCTAGTAATTCTTCATAAGGTTTATATTTGAAAATTAAATCCACTAGGGCATTTCTTTTATTCCATTCCGATCCCTGGATACTAATACCAACACTTCTATTCCTAACTAAACATAAATCTTTAGAAATTGCCCATTTTGCAATTTCCTCTAAATCAAAGCTAATACTTCCCAGCACTACATTAAATTTACTACTATAATAAGATGCTTTTACAGCTTCCTTACTAATTAGGAGCTCAGAGGCAATTATTATTTGCCTCTGCTCTCTACTAAGTAACCACTGTATGGGCACCGAGCTAAGTACAGTCTTTAATTCTTTAATATTTTCTTTATTTCCAGATATACTTAGCTCCATATTTTTATCATAATAAACACTCAAACTATATTTTCTTAAAAACTTATTTATAGAATTAATTTCTCTAAAAACTGTTCTTTCACTTACATTAAACTGCTTTTCAATATCCTGTAATTCAAGTCTATCTTCATCTAATAATCTGTTTAATGTAAATTGCTGTCTAGGGGTTAAGTTATTCATACGAATCACCTATTTTTTTAATTGACTTATGAACTCATCATACTTTGTTCTATCCAAAAAGTTTTTTATTGTAATAATTTGTGATGTTGCAGATGATTTTTTTGCTCTTTCTACCAAATTTTCTTGTGTGAAAACCACATCTGCATCGCTTGGAATACTATCTACAGATGAATGTTTTACTGTTATATCTAAAATACCAGCATCTTTTAATGCCTTTCTAAGTATAGATTCTCCCATTGCAGAAGATCCCATACCTGCATCACAAGCAAATACTATTAATTTTATATCTGAATATAGTGATGTCTGATTATTTTCTACCATTACATTTGATGAACTCTGTGCTTTGCTAGCGAGTTTCATTTCTTTCATCTTTTCTTTTGCTTCATCGAGATTTTGACTTTCATTCTGGTTGTCTCTCTTAATTATTACTGAAGCAACTAAGAAGGAAATTATAGTACCTACTGCAACTCCTGCTAACACTGAAAGCTGACCGCCTTTTGGTGACATAGCTAATACTGCAAATATACTACCTGGTGATGGGCTTGCTACAAGTCCTGCGTGCAATAATACAAAAGTTAAATCTGCTGCCATTCCTCCTAAAATTACTGCTATTAATAAGAATGGTTTCATTAAAACATATGGGAAATATATTTCATGAATACCACCAAAGAAATGGATAATTGCCGCACCTGGAGCAGATTGTTTAGCTGAGCCCTTGCTATATACCATATAAGCTAAAAGTATTCCTAACCCTGGACCTGGATCTGGCTCAAGCAAGAAAAATATTGATTTACCCATTGAATGTACTTGTTCAATTCCAAGTGGTGAAAATACACCGTGATTAATTGCATTATTTAAAAATAAAATTTTTGCAGGTTCAACTAACATAGCTATTAATGGAAGTAGTCCTTTTTGTGTTATTATTTGAGCACCTGTTCCAAGCGCTATAGAAATACCTGACACTACTGGTCCTATAAATGAAAATGCCAATAATGATAAAGCACCACCTATAATACCAGCAGAAAAATTATTAACTAGCATTTCAAAACCCGTTGGAATTTTTCCCTCTACAGCTTTGTCAAATTTCTTTATTACAAATCCTCCAAGGGGTCCTACAATCATAGCTCCTAAGAACATTGGTATACTTGAACCAATGATAACACCAGCAGTAGCAATTGCTCCAACAACTCCTCCTCTAGACTCATAAACAAGTTTTCCGCCTTGATATCCAATTAGAATTGGTAACATATAAGTTATCATAGGGCTTACAAGTTTTGCTAGATTTCCATTAGGTATCCAACCTGTAGGTATAAACAATGCTGTAATTAAACCCCATGCAATAAATGCTCCTATATTTGGTAAAACCATACCACTTAAAAATGCACCAAATTTTTGAATCTTTCCTTTTACTGATGAATTTCTACTTGATAATTCTGCCATTTGTTTTCCCCCCAAATTTTAAAATTTTTGTTTTTTCTTTTGTGTTTCGTGTTTCTGATATCATAATACAATTTTGTGTACTCGTTTTCAATCTAAACCACTTCAGTTTCATTTGCAATTTTAAATGACAAAATTGAAATACAATTTTCACTATTATTATTTGCTTAACTTAGGCTAAAGATTCAGGTGGTATTTATTTATGTGTGGCATAGTTGGTTATGCAGGCGAAAAAGATGCAGTATCTATTCTCCTTAGTGGACTTAGTAAACTAGAGTATAGAGGGTACGATTCAGCTGGAGTGGCAGTTATAAGCAAAATGGGCGAAATGAATTTATCCAAAAAACAAGGTAGATTAGAAAATCTAAAAACAGTGCTCTTATGCCTGTAATTTCAGTTATATCATTACAATTACTTGCATATTACATTGCAGCTGCAATTTGTACTTATTTAAAACAAAACTAAAAAAGTATATTGACATTGACGCTGCGTGAAGGTGTATATTAAATTTGTCAGGAGGTGAGAACATGGAATATACAGTGCAAAAGCTAGGAAAAATGTCTGGAGTCAGCACTAGGACACTGCGGTATTATGATGAAATTGGAATTCTTAAGCCGGCAAGAATTAATTCTTCAGGATACCGTATTTACGGAAAACAGGAAGTTAATAGACTACAACAAATACTTTTTTATAGAGAACTTGGTGTAAGCTTGAAATGTATAAAAGATATTTTAACCTCCCAGTCATTCAATAGTACAAATGCATTGAAAGAACATCGTAAAAAACTTCTGGCAAAACGTGAACAATTGGAATTATTAATTGCTAATGTTGACAAAACAATAGCAGAAGCCGAAGGGAGAATTATAATGCGTGATAAAGAAAAATTTGAAGGTTTTAAACAAAAAATGATAGATGAAAATGAAAAAAAATTTGGTAAAGAAATCAGGGAAAAGTACGGAAATGAACAAATTGATAAATCAAATAAAGTATTTAAGAATTTGACTAAGGAACAATATGATAATCTCGAAAAATTAGGTCATGATGTCATTGACACCTTGAAAGCTGCCTTTCTAACAGGTGACCCAGCAGGTAAACTTGCTCAAAAAGCTGCAGATTTACATCACCAATGGTTAAGCCTTTCGTGGGGAGAATATACAAAGGAAGCACATGCTGGTGTTGCCCAAATGTATGTTGATGATGAAAGATTTACAGCCTACTATGATAAATATCAGCCAGGATTAGCAAAATTTTTGAGAGATGCTGTTCTCATATATACTGGTTTCACCATAGTTAGTTTTATCACTGGCTTATATTTTTGAATGTATAATCTACTTTATTTAATTGGCTTTTTATTTACTGTTCCCGCACGAGTATTTCTACTACGCTTGGTGGTTTGTTACAAGACTTCTTGGCAATTACCTTGACTGGACTTTCACCAGTTAGTATAGTCCAGCTTAGCTGGACGCACGAGCAATAGCGAGTTATTGAAATATCTTAGTATTTTATGATTTTTTTACCTTATATTTATGGATTCTTTTTAATATTCCAAAGTACTATTACTTCACTTACCTTACACCTTCAAATGATATGGATACATAGAAATAACTGTATTATCATACTTAAGAAGTGCTTCTCTAAGTATCAAT
>NZ_LGVB01000010.1:0-132540 GCF_001270375.1 Clostridium sp. DMHC 10 | reverse complement strand
GCACATTGTATTTTTCACTAGCGCTTTGCTCGTTTGCCAACGGTTCACCTATAAGTATATCAAGAAACTTTTTTAACATTTTTATCCTCCTTAGAAACACAACCAAACAGTGTTAATCTAATATGTATATGTAGACTATTATAATCCTTTTAATTATAATATCAATTATAATTTATAAAATTTTAACATTTTAATAATACATTAAAATAATATCCTTTACAAATGATAATTTGTCTACTAAAAAAGAGATTTTCTTATTAATTTATCAATTTCAATGTGATTTTAATAATTTATCTACTTTAAAGCACACATTTTATTCCATATTTCGGTATATCTTTTTTTTAAATTGACTATCCTAAAGCTATCTTTATCTACAAAAGTTTGTGTTGTTTCTCCTTCTGCAATTGCCTTATTATCATTTTTTCTTATGACATCGTACTTTAATACAACTTTAACAGGAGAAATTTCTTTTAATGAAGTTTCAATAATAAGCTCATCTGCATATTTTGCTCCCTCATGATATTTACACCTAGTTTCTACTATAGGCATTATTATGCCCATATCTTCCAAATCCTTATACATAATTCCTGCTTCTTTAATAAAATCTTCTCTTGCAACCTCAAAATATATATAATAATTAGAATGATAAACTATTCCCATTTTATCTGTTTCAGCATATCTAACTTTTATATTTGTAACACTCTTAAACATATTTTCTCCTCTTCTCCAACTTTTATGTAGTCTTACGCTCTATTAATTTTATAGGTAAAATATTTTCTGTTTTAACATCTTTGCCATTAATTTGATCTATAAGAAGCTTTACAGCCATTTTACCCATTTCTTCAAGTGGCTGCCTAATAGTGGTTATCTGTGGAACTATTAAAGACGCAATATCAATGTCATCATAGCCTACTATCTTTAAATCCTTTGTTATTTCTTTACCAATAGAATTAGCCACCTGTATAACAGATGCTGCTATCATATCACTACTAGCAAATATGCCATCTATATCAGGATGTTCTTCAAATATATTGCGTACCAGTTTTATATAATTTTCAAAAGTATCCAGTTTGGTTTGTTTTACTACAAAATCTACTTTTTCTTCTTTCACAATATCTATAAATGCATTATATCTTTTATTGGCTGGAGTGTTAAGTTCAAGTGTACCACTTATATGTGCAAGCTTTTTACAGCCTTTCTTAATTAAAAGCTTTGTAGCTAAAGACCCACCTTTGTAGTTATCCGATGTTATAAATGGTATATTGCCAGAAAGATTTCTATCAAAAGTAATTATAGGCAACTTCTGTTTTGAATATTCCGATGTTTCAAGTGTATGGCTCCCCATTATTATTCCATCAACTTGATTTCTTTTAAGCATATTTATATAGTCTTTCTCCTTAATCTTATCCTTATATGAATTGCATAGTAATATCTTATATCCATTCTCATATGCATAGTATTCAATATAATTAGTAAGTTTAGCAAAAAACGGGTGCGATACATCTGGAATTATAAGTCCTATAATATTGGATTTTTTTCTATACAAGGATCTTGCTACCTCATTAGGCTGATAGTTAAGATTCTCCATAGCATCATTAACTTTTTTTCTTGTTTCCTCACTTATGTACCCTTTATTGTTAAGTACTCTTGAAACCGTTGTGACTGCTACGCCTGCTAGCTGAGCCACATCCTTAATCGTTGCCATAAAAACACTCCCTAAATATAAGTTAAAATACACTTAATTATATAATATTGAAACAAACTTGTCTATTAAAATTACATTTATGTGAAATAGTTCTATACAGCATTTTTTCTAGGATTATATGAACAAAAATTATCTATATAAAACTATAGAGAAACTAGTATAAGTATATTATGCATATTGTAAAAAAATATTTGTCTTTACCTTTTTACAAAACACATTTTTAAACCTATACTAATTTCTCTTTACTTATAAATCTATCATTTAAATAATTTTGGGGTATTTTACTATAAATTATACATATCTTTTACCTTTTCAATCGTTGGAAATTCTACCACAGCTCCAGTGTATTTGAGTTTATAGGCACTTACCGCAAATCCAAGCTCTAATGCTTTTTTAATATTATAGCCTTTTATTATAGCTGTATAAAACCCAGACCAAAATGCATCCCCTGCTCCTGTAGTATCAACCACTTCAGTTGCTAATGTATTAAATCTTACAGTTTCATTTCCATTTGAAGCTATTGCTCCATCTTCGCCAAGTGTCATTACTACAAACTTTGCACCAAGCTCAAGAAATTTATTCACTTGATTTTCAGGCGTATCGCTTCCAAATATTCTTTCTGCATCATCCTCTGACGGTTTTATAATATCAACTTTTGAAATTATGTCTTTTACATATTCCGTTCCATCTTCATTCTTGTCCCAAATCATTTTGTGATAATTAGGATCAAACCCAATAATAATATCATTCTTTCTACACTCTTCAATAATTCTAAGTATAGTTTCTCTAGAATGTTTTCTTGAAATAGGCCAGCAGGAAAAATGTACAATTTTTGATTTCCTTACAATCTCAGCTATTTTAGAACTAAAATGCAAATGATAATCTGCTCCTCTATAAAATATTGGTATAGGAGTAGCCTTACTTTTAGTTACTAAAACTAAACTTGTTGAATAATCCACCATATCAACATAATCAGTGCTAATATCTGCATTTTCAAGCTTTTTTATCAAAAACTTTCCCAGATTATCCTTTCCAACTGCTGAAACAACACATGAATTTATTCCTAATTTCTTTACATTCATTGCTATATTGGCAGGTGATCCTCCAAAAAACTTATTATAACTATCAGATTGAAATTCCTCTCCATATTCTGCTGATATCATATCAATCAAAAGTTCCCCTACAGTAAGAACATCATTTTCTTTTTCTTTAAACATTATATTATCTTCAAATTTAAACATTTCTTCCACCACTTTACCATTTATTGTTGAAGCATATAAACTCTACATTCATATGGTTTTAATTTTATTTTTTCTATTGTGCTATCATCTTCATCATAATTGCCAATTACCTTTTCAAAAGAAGAGTATCTGATATTTTCTGGCAGGCAGAATATTGGTTCGCTTTTAGTAAAGTTACATATAACGAGCAATTTTTATCATTTAATGTTCTTGTATATGCATATATTTTTTATCGTCTTCTAAAATCAAGTCATATCTACCATATACAACTATTTCATTTTCTCTTCTTATTTTTATTAATTTTCTATAATAATTAAATATAGAGTTTGGGTCATTTATTTGGCTTTCAACATTTATTTTTTTATATCTAGGATTTAATTTTATCCATGGCGTAGCTTCTGAATTTGTAAACCCTGCATTTTCGCCACTGCTCCATTGCATTGGAGTGCGTGCATTATCTCTTGAAAGCTCATGAAGATAATGCATAAAGTTATCTTTATCTCTACCTTTTACTTCAACTTCTTCTCTATAACGATTTATAGCACTTATATCTCTATAATCTTCTATAGTTTCAAAATGAACATTAGTCATTCCTATTTCTTCACCTTGATATATATAAGGGGTTCCCTGCTGCATATGAAGACATGTGCCTAGCATTTTCGCTGATTTTTCCCAGTACTCTTTGTCATTTCCAAACCTCGATACAACTCTTGCTTGATCGTGATTATTCCAGTAAAGACTGTTCCATCCACCATTTTCAAGGCCTTTTTGCCACTTTGTAAGTACTTTCTTTAGCTTTATTAAATCAAATGGTTCTTTTGTAGCTTTTGATTCATCCCTATCAATATCCATATGTTCAAATTCAAATACCATATTTAATTCTTTTCTATCTTCTCCAACATACTTCATAGCAATTTCAGGGGTTACAAGGGGTGTTTCTCCAACAGTCATTATGTCATACTTGCTCAAAACTTTTGCATTTAACTCTTTAAGGTATTCATGAACCCTTGGTCCATTCATTATTATAGGATCTTTATCTCCATAGAGGCTTTCCTCTGCTTTTACTCCATCTGGAAAGGCCTGATCTTTAGAAATCATATTTATAACATCCATCCTAAATCCATCAATACCTTTATCAAGCCAGAACTTCACAAGCTCTTGAACTTCTTTTCTAACTTCTGGGTTTTCCCAATTTAAATCTGGTTGCTTCTTTGAAAAACAATGTAAAAATACATGTCAGTATTTTCATCATATTCCCATGCAGAGCCAGCAAAAGCCCCTCCCCAATTATTTGGTGCTTTTCCATCCCTAGGATCTTTCCATATATAGTAATCTCTATATTTATTATCTTTAGATTTTCTACTCTCAATAAACCATTTATGCTCATCTGAAGTATGGTTAACCACTAGATCCATAAGGATTTTGATATCTCTTTTATGGGCTTCTTTAAGCAATTTATCAAAATCCTCCATAGTCCCAAATTCATCCATTACATCTCTATAATCACTTATGTCATATCCATTATCATCATTAGGTGATTTATATATAGGCAAAGCCATATTACGTTAGCTCCCAATAGCTTAATATAATCCAATTTTTCTGTTATGCCTTTTAAATCTCCTATTCCATCTCCATTTGTATCTTTAAAGCTTCTTGGATATATCTCATAAACTACACTTTCTTTCCACCAAACTTTTGCCACATTATCACCTCCAGCGTTATTTTATGGATCCTTGAAGTACTCCATTTATAATGTGTTTTTGCAAGAATAAGTAAACTACTATTACGGGGATAATAGTGAGCATAAGTCCTGCCATTGACAAACCATAATCAACTGTATAAGTTCCATAGAAGTAATAAGTTGAAAGTGGTAATGTTCTCTGATCTGGAACCATAAGTACTAGAGAAGGTAATAAGAAGTCATTCCATATCCATAATATATCAAGTATTAATATTGTCATTGTGGTTGGTTTAAGTAATGGAAATACTATTTTCCAAAATGTTTGAAGCTGTGAGCATCCATCTATCATAGCTGCTTCCTCGAGCTCTTTAGGTATACTTTTTATAAATCCATGATACATAAATACGGCAAGAGCTACTCCAAATCCAAGATACATATATATGAGACCCCATTTACTATTTAGCATGTTAATAGAACCATATATCTTAACAAGAGGTATCATTATTCCCTGAAACGGTATTATCATAGATGCAACCATCATTAGAAAAATAGCATTGTTGAATTTCCAATTTCTTCTTGCAAGTATATATGCTGTCATAGATGATAGAACAACTATAAGTACAACACTAACAGAAGTTACTATTAATGAGTTCACAAATCCATGCATATAATCCATTTTTTCAAATGCACTTACATAGTTTGCAAAACTTATTTTCTTTCCTAATTTCAATGGATTAATCAAAATCTCCGCATTGCTTTTTAATGAATTGAATAGTACAAATAAAAATGGAACTAAATAAGCAAATAATAAAACCGCAAGAATAATTGTTTTTATAATATTTGCTATAAGTTTCTGCTTCTTCATTAGCTTTCCACCTCCATTTTTTTACTGAAGTAAACCTGAGCTACTGTTATAACTGCAACCATTAAGAATAAGAAGAATGCCTGAGCTTGCCCTACGCCGTATTGTTGAGATAAGAATGCCTTTTGGTAAACTGTCATAGCTACCATTTGAGTTGCACCATAAGGTCCTCCCTTTGTAAGTGACAAGTTTACATCATATATCATGAAACATCTTTGAAGAGATAAGAATACACATATAGTAAAGGATGGAATCATCATTGGAAGTACTATACTTCTCATTTTTCTAAAGCTAGTTGCTCCATCTATATCTGCGGCTTCCAATATATCCTTTGGAACTCCCATAAAACCTGCTATATAAATAATCATCATATATCCGGAATATTGCCATATTCCAACTATTACTAATGTCCAAAATGCTTTTTTAGGATCAGCAAGCCATGAAGATGAAAATATAGCAAGGTGAGCAGTTTTTCCTATATAAACAAGTACATTAGAGAAAATAAACTGCCATACATAACCAAGCAAAATTCCTCCAATAAGATTAGGTGTAAAGAAACCGCTTCTAAATATATTTTGTCCCTTTACTCCACTTGTTAAAATATAAGCCAATAAAAAACCAATTGCATTAGTAAGTATTACAGTAAAAAATACATATTTTAATGTTAATAAAAACGATGTCCAAAAAACCTTATCTTTAAAAACTTCTAAATAGTTTTTAGCTCCAA
Source organism: Clostridium sp. DMHC 10 (assembly GCF_001270375.1). Taxonomy (NCBI): domain Bacteria; kingdom Bacillati; phylum Bacillota; class Clostridia; order Eubacteriales; family Clostridiaceae; genus Clostridium; species Clostridium sp. DMHC 10. Next base: position 126,324 of record NZ_LGVB01000010.1, on the reverse strand, counting down.
CCATTGAATGAGTAGAAGAAATACCATTCCAGTCAGTAAAGGTTAAGTATATACCAAATATAAATGGTAGTATGATTACGGTAAAAAATATGAATGTAGTTGGTCCTGCAAATACTAAATACGTTTTTAACTTTCCTAAAAAACTTTTTTCTTGATTCACATTTACCATCCTTTCCTTTATAAGATTTATAGGTGATTTTAATTATTTTGAATATATAGTTTTATTTAAATTGGGGCTTTGAGAGATTTACCCTAAAAAAATGGAAAGGGCATAAAGCCCTTTTCATTTTGGTAATGTTTCTACCGAAGTAAGCTTAGTAATGCTTATCCTCTATTTTTTACAACTTATTTTACAGTTTTCCAATATTCCTGAATTTCATTAGCTAAGGCTGCTTTGTCAGTTTTATTAGCAAGATACTTCTGCATAGCTGCTCCAACTTTTGTTCCATGATCAGAAGGTAAAACTGTCATGAATTCTATTGTGTTTTTGCTAGTCATATGCTCTTTAATTGATTTTGACAAAGGATCATCAGGTGCTTCTGTTATATTTTTAAATGCAGTAATTACGCTAGCTTTCTTTACTAAAATATCTTCGCCATCTTTATTGTATACTAACCAATTTAAAAATTTCTTAGCTGCTGCTTGTTGATCTGCATTATTGTTTACTTTGTCTACGCCTATATATTTTGTAACACCTACTGCAATTCCGCTGTTACCATAATCATCAGCATTGTTACTTATAGGAACTGGTATGAATCCAAAATCTTTATTGTCACCTGAGAATTGTTTAACTTGTGGCCAAGCCCAGTTTCCCATGAACCAGAAACCAACCTTACCTTCTCCAATATATTGTTGATCTTTTTCATAAGTAGCTGCTAATGCATCTGACTTATCTATGTTGTATTTTTTCAATACATCAAGAGTGCCTAATAATCCGGTAAATTGTTTGTTTTGAGTTAAATTAACTTTTCCTGCTTTTAAATCATCTAAGAATTTAGCATTTTCCTTGGAGTCTTTAGATTGTGTTGCATATGCTGTTCCAAAGAAATGCGAACCAAGTGACCAATCCATTGGTGAAACAGCAACTGCTGATACTCCTGTAGCTTGTACTTTCTTAAATGCATCTTCTAAATCATTAGTTGTTTTTATCTTTGTTGGATCTACTCCTGCTTTATCAAGCACCTTCTTGTTATATATAATGCCGTCACCTTCTACTGTAAGTGGAAATCCCATTACCTTTCCATCAAGCTTAACAGTATCAAGACTTCCCTCTTGTGCATCTTTGACCCATTTTTCATTAGATAAATCTGCAAATTTATCTTTAAATTTTATAACATCTCCTGGATCAACTATTGCTAACGCTGGTGCATTTTGTGAAGAATACATTGTACTCAATTTTTCAAATGGTGACTGACCAGCTGAACATGCAACAACATCTATTGTTATATTAGGGTTAGCTTTTGAAAAAGTTTTTACAGCTTCTTCTAATTGTGATTGAATTTCTCCTTTTGAGTTCATAATACTTATTTTAACTTTCTTTGACGAACCTGAACCACTACTGCTACTACTACCACAACCTGCTAATAGACCACCTGTAATTGTAACTGCAGCTAATAACGATAATATTTTTTTACACTTCATGTTTTTTCCCCCCACAATATTTTAATCAATTTGATGTAAACATTTACTTGATGATTTTATTATATACGATTGTATTTAATGTGTCAACCGTTTTCATATAAATTTTTATAAATATTATCCGTTTCCATATGTGCAATTATACATATGGAAAAAAATTGATTTATCTTTATTCACATGACAATTGTTGTTGAAAAAACAACTTAATTACATTTCGCAGTTCTTCTCTTTGTCCAATTGTCTCATAACCATGAGATGCATTTTCTATAATATGCACTTTAACCTTTTCGTAGTCCTGTGCATATTTTATTGAGTATTCATACGGCACTATTGTATCACTTTTACCGTGAATAATAAGTACGTTATTTTTATAAGTAGATATGCTATCAGAAATATTAAGATTTCTAATATCATCAATAAATCCTCTACCCACTTTATTTCCCCTAATATCCATATATCCATACTTGTCTATATCCTCTAAACTAATTTCTATTAGAGCTTTCTTCTTTACAATGTCATCATAAAGAGAGAATCCTGGTGAACATAGACACATTGCTTTAATATCTGACTGTCTTTGCGGAGCTAAAAGACTAGCTATTAATCCCCCCAGACTGTAACCAAGCAAACCAATTCTACGTGAATCAATAAAATCTAAACTTTTTACAAAATCTAATATTGTCTTACCATCTTCAATTTCAGATTGCAAACACATATCTTCAAATTTTCCATCACTTTCTCCACTACCAGCGAAGTCAAATCTAACGCTTGCTATTCCATTTTCCTCTAGTTCTTTTGATATTCCTGTAAAAATCCCGCCCTCCATCCTATTTCCTGTAAATCCATGGAACATTATTACCGCAGGAACTTTACTGCTTATTCCCTCTGGTTTATGTATCATTGCTCTTAAAATGTAATTTTCCCTTTGACATTCTCCATAAATCTGCACATTTACCACATCCTTTAATTAATCATGATTTAATAAATTTCTATTGAAAACCTTTACTTTAATTTATTATATATGCTTTAAAAATATGTGTCAACCGTTTTCATATAGTAATTGCTGTTATTAAACATAAACCGCCCTGAAGCTTAAAATTTATTTCCAAATGGCTTTTCCAACTTTTTCAAATTTATTGTTAATTTCATTCTATTGTGCTATCATATTGAATTATAAGGTGGTGGTAATTTATGATAAACATAATTCCAGATCGTCAGCTAAAAAAAATAAATTATTACTGGCAGGATATTTTGGATTATAACACTCATGATAAAACCTATGCATCTCAAATAACTCCAGATAATAAATTAAGCAAATCAAATAAAATTTTTATATATAATATAAATCAAAGGTCATTTTTAAAAGTCGATCCTTTTCTTCATGATGAAATAAGTAAATTCATAGAAGATCATTATTCTTACAAAACTGTTGATATAAACTGCTTTGTAAAAGGATATGGAGATAATGTATCCAATGTTGATATTAACTATATTTATTATCTTTCTGATAGTAGTTTAATACATGATATATTTGATTCTAGATATCTGATAAGACCCCTTACTTTTTCAGACGAGAAATTGTTTGAAAATTTCAAACATAATTGTTCTAAAGAAGATTTTCAAGCAGTCCAAATTGGATTATCTGCCCCTTTAATTTTAGGATGTTTTTACAATAATGATTTAGTTGCAGTAGCAAGCCTATTGTATTTAAAGAATACTATTGCAGATATAAAACTTATTACTCTACCAGAATATAGAAAAATGGGTATTGGAAAACTTCTTTTAAAATCACTTTGCTTTAATGGACTTTCTCAAAATAAAATACTCCAATTTAAATTTTCTAAAGATAACATAGCTTTAAAAAAGATAGCTGAACTTCTTGGCTTTAAATTATATGTTGTAGAGGAAAGCTTTACGCTTAAAAAATAACAGCATTTGAATACATTAAATAAAATTTGTAAATTACACTATTGCCTTTTCAAAACATATCTTGGAGGAGAACCGTACTCTTGCTCTCCTTCAAATATAGAAGGATAATGGGCTTCGCCCAAACCTCGTGTATTATAGCGAGTGCTTAACATTTTGTTTTAGAAGGATAATGGGCTTCGCCCAAACCTCGTGTATTATAGCGAGTGCTTAACATTTTGTTTTAGAAGGATAATGGGCTTCGCCCAAACCTCGTGTATGATTATATTCTCATTCGTTTAATTTTAATGGTAAAGCATATAAAAAGCGCCATTCCATCAAAAACCCATTCTATAAGCGTAATCCACCAAACATAATATATAGGTCTTTTTAAAATATAAATAAAGATAAAAGTAAGTGGAAGTCTTATTACACATGATGATATAAACGTAACAATAAAAGGTGTTTTTGTATCTCCCATTCCTTTAAGTGCACCAGAAAAATTCATAGATAATGCTATAGCTGGTTGCTCGAATGCACCTATAGCAAGACATATAGATGCGTAATATATGATTTTCTCTTCACTTATAAAAAAACCAACAAGGAAATGAGAAAAGAATAAAAATATCACAGCAAAAAATGACATCATAAAAAAGGAGTAATAAAAACATTCGTAAGAACATTTCTTTAAAGCTTTAAAATTTCTTCTCCCGTAATTAATTCCTACAAGCGTGGTCACCGCTGCCCCAAAACCTGTACCAGGCATAAGAGACACTGCTTCTATTGAATTTGCAATTTCATTAGATGCAAAAGCCACAGTTCCAGCTCTCATTATTATGAATGTACATGCAAGCCTAGTTAAACTATACGCTGCTTCTTCACAAGAGGACGGTATTGATAATTTTAAGAGTTCAATTATTTTTCTCACCTTTATCTTAAATATTACATTTATATTTATAGCCTTAGGTACACGAGTGACATAATAATAATCTATAATGAATCCTAAAAATTGAGCCAAAACAGATGCTATTGAAACACTTAGTACAGATGATGTCCTAAATATGTTTGTAAATATAAATGTAAGATCAAATATCACTTTAAAAAATCCAACATATAAAGAAATTCTAAAAGGTTCCATAGAATTTCCATAACTTCTTAATATAGAATTTATAACATTAATATTCATACAAAAAAATAATGAAATCGAAAACATCTTAAGAACTTCACAAGTTTCTTTTAAATTTGCTCTTTTTACTCCTGATATAACAAGCATTTTTTGCACATTGAAAAAAATAATCGCTACTGTAATTGTTGATATTATTATTCCAAGTAAAAAACCCATCTCTGCATATTCTTTTGCCTTTATGTATTTTCTTGCACCATAACTCTGAGATGCCAAGGTCGTTATGCCTATGCATATACCTGTAAAAATAAAAATATTAAGGAAGGTATTATATATATTATTACATATTCCAAACTCTGAAACTTCACTTCCCCCTCCGTATTTCCCCACCAGCATCATATCTAAAATATATAAGAAATTATAAACTGTCAATTCTAACACTACTGGCAGCGATACATCTAAAACTTCTTTTATTATTTTTTATCCCTCACCATTTACCTACCAAAGTTATTGCTCATATTTTAAAATATATTAAATTTAAAATATTTAATTACTTTTTATAGTATTTTTAGTGCACTTTTTAGGAAATAATAATGTTTGTATATTAAATTTCAAGAGGTGGTTAATTTGAAAAAAAAGGCAAGAGTTATACTGATTTTAGGGCTTATATTTTGTACAATATTTCAAAATATATATACTCCTAAGATAAATGCAGTTGTAAAAAATCCAATTATAGGACCAAGTAAAGACAAAGATTATAAAGAAATAGCTAAAACCGAAATTGAAAAGATATATGGTTTAAGATCAAAAGCATTTACATCCTTAGATTTAAAAAAGTCTTGTTCCACTTTTCGACACCTCTAAAAACTACGGAAAATGGTCACTAGACCATGAAATTAAACGTATTAAATATTTATATGAATGGGGTTATAAAAGAAACATAAAATTTACAGATGTAGTCTCCTCTATAAATTTGAAAAGAGTTAAACATTCTGGCAATAAACTAAGTGTTTATTTAAATGAAGTACTAACATTTAACTATATGTACAAATCAGATCCAGATCCTGTTAATAATTCATTTTCTATTGGTTTGCGTCACAATATAGTTTTAATAAATAAAGAAGATAAGTGGGTCGTATATAATGATTGGTATACAGATTGCTTTGAAGATGCTTTAGATTTATACAATGGAGATTTAACAGTACCTGATACAAGTAAACTTAAAGCTTACAATATTGCAAATAGTCCTAAAAATGCGCAAGAAATGCTTTGGGGTAATGACAGAAGAATAAGGCTTGTTGAATATGCAGATAAATACTACCATAATTATAATAAGAAGTATATTGATTTCACAGGTATAGGAGGAGACTGCACAAATTTCGCCTCACAAGCTTTAAGCGATAAAGAAGGAGCTGCGCTTAAATTCAATGGAGGTTGGTATTGTTCCAAAGGACATGGAAGTAAAGCTTTTGTAAACACCGATGCTTTTAAAAATTACCTAATATATAGTGGAAGAGGTAGACTTATAAAAGTAGGAACTTTTGAAAATTTAGTTAAACAAACAGATTATTATCCTAATGGTGCTATTTCAAAATTAATCCCTGGTGATCTTGTAGCTTATGATAAGAAAAATAATATAGATCATTTTGCTATAGTTACTGGCTTTGATTCTCATGGATATCCCCTCATTAATTCTCATACAACAGATAGATATCACGTTCCATGGGATCTTGGCTGGGCTAACAGTAACATTAAGTTTCATCTTATACACACCAATTTGCACTAGCGAAATACTTTATGTAACTTAAACAATGATTGATGAATAGTATATTGTGTATCACTTTCAAAAGGGGAGTATTATGCAAATTTTTTCAGCAATACTATTTGTATTATCAGCTAGTACAGACAACTTTGTGGTTGGCTTATGTTATGGTATAAAAAAAATTAAAATAAATTTACCAATTAATTTACTCATAGCATTGATATCATCAATTGGAACAATTCTATCAATGGAACTAGGAAATATTATCGCTACTTTTGTACCTAATAACTTTACCAATATACTTGGGGGCAGCATTCTTATTTTAATAGGTCTTTGGGCTATGCTCAGCGAATTTAATGAAAACAAAAAATCCTCTAAAGCAGCTGAAAAAAATAGCCTATCAAATATAGAAGATATTCTTTCTAATCCAGAAAATGCAGATAAAGATACTTCTGGAAGCATAGATTTAAAAGAATCCTTTTCACTTTCTATTGCTCTTGCCTTAAATAATATGGGGCTTGGAATAGGCGCAAGCATAGCAGGGTTAAATATAATACTTACAACAATTTTAACTTTTTTTATAAGCATAATTACAATTTCCCTCGGTCTCACAGTGGGAAACAAATATTTATCACAAAAACTTGGTAAATATGCTGCTGTAATTTCAGGAATAATCATTATTTTGCTAGGAATTTATGAAATGCTAGCGAAGTAGCAGTATCTTAAGATGTTAAATGAAAACTATAAATCTAAGGCAATGATTATTAAAATACTTAGATATTTCAATCTGTCTGAGCTATAGCGAGTAAACATACACGAGGTTTTGGCTTTGCCAATTATCCTTCTATACATCAAGCAAGCACTTGCTTAAAATCACCACTTAGATTTATAGAATTTTTTTAATGTGACGAAGTATTGTTACTTCGCTCTTTATTTTCTTAAATCTCCACATTAAACTAGAAAAATCTTCTTTTATTATTGGTATACTAATACCTACATTCATAAGTTCATCTCCGTAAAATACCTCTTTTGTATCTATATTTTCATATAAAGCATTTTCATCTAATCCCTTAAATTTTAAAGTACGAATTACAGCAGCAGGCTGAGATAATATATTAAAATAGTAACCTACCATTTCTGATTTGTTCTTTGAAACAAAATTCCATGCTGCTTCATTTCTATCAAAAGGACTAAGTATTCTGTAAAAATCACCAAATTGAATAATCTCTCTTATTTCTTTATAGTTACTAACTTGAAGCTTTACAATTTCTTTTTCTTCTTTGGATAATTTAGTCAAATCAAGTTCATACCCTAAATTTCCAGACATAGCTACGTACCCTCTTGTATTTATAGGTGTTATTCTACCAACCTGATGATTTGGTACAGTGGATACATGAGCTCCGATAGAACTAGTTGGGTAAATCATGCTTGTGCCATATTGAATTTTAAGTCTACATACTGCATCGGTGTTATCACTCGCCCAAGTTTGAGGCATATAATAAAGCATACCAGCGTCAAATCTTCCACCGCCGCTAGAACAACTTTCAAATAATACATTTGGAAAACGTGATGTTATTTCCTCTAATACTTTGTACAGTCCAAGCATATAACGATGAGCCGTTTCTCTTTGCCTTTCTGGTGTAAGCACAGCTGAACCAACTTCCGTCATATGACGGTTCATATCCCACTTTACATAGCTAATAGGTGCACTATACAAAATTTTTTGATACCGCTTCAACAATATAATCACAAACATCATTTCTTGATAAATCTAACACAAGCTGACTTCTTCCAAAGGTATAAGGTCTATTAGGAACATGTATACACCAATCTGGATGTTTTCTATATAAATCACTATTTTGAGAAACCATCTCAGGTTCAAACCATAAGCCGAAATTCATTCCAATATTGTTAATGCGATTTGCTAAATCCTCAAGTCCATCTGGAAGTTTATTTTTATCAACCACCCAATCTCCAAGAGAACTAAAATCATCATCTCTTTTTCCAAACCACCCATCATCTAATACCATAAGTTCAATACCAAGCTTTTTAGCCTCAGTTGCAATTTCCATTATTTTATCAGCATTAAAGTTAAAATAAGTTGCCTCCCAATTATTAATTAAAATAGGTCTTACGCTATCACGAAATTTCCCTCTACACAAACGACTTTGATAAAGCTTATTATAAGTCCTTGACATATCCCCTAATCCATTGGATGAATACACCATTACAACTTCCGGAGTTTTAAAACTTTCATTTTGTTCTAATAACCATGAAAAATCAAAAGGATTTATTCCTATAGATACTCTTGTATTTTTAAACTGGTCAACCTGAGCAGCTGCCACAAAATTACCACTGTAAATAAAATTAAATGCGTACACTTCACCATAATCTTCATCTGCATTTTTTTCAAGAAGAGCTATAAAAAGGATCGTGCTGAGGACTACTTGAACCACGGCAGCTTTCAACAGTTTGAATGCCTGATACCAGTGGACGTCTATCCACATTTCTCTCATTAATATGAGCTCCATGAAATGTTAGCAAATCATATTCACTATCCCTAAAGTCTACACTAGCACTTAAAGCCTTAAGAATTTTGATCTTCTCATTTCCATTATTTTTAAACTCTGCAGAACGCGCAATGGCATTAAAATCTCTAAATACTGTATAACTTAAAATAACAGTTAATCCTATAAGTTTATCCTCCATAGTTATTTCAAGGGTTTTCGCTTCATCTTCACTTTCAGCATAAACTGCTGGCAACCCACGAAGCTTCTCTTTTCCATCATAAATTTCATGCTTAACATACCTAAGATCTGTAATTGTAGATCCATTTTCAAGCTGGAGCTGATATGCCGGGTTTCTAAAATCTCCATTTCCATAAGCTGGATACTCGTTAGGTATAGTATCTAATGAAAAAGTACGTTCACTACAATTGGGATTTGGTGAAAATCCTCTATCAACAAAAATAATTGGATTACTCTTATGATAAGTTTTAATTTTTCTTCCCCAATATAAATGAGTTAAATATCCACCTTCCACAACCTGCATAATATAACTCATATTTTTGCTTTGTAAATGAAATATCTTTTCTTTGTCATCAAAATATATATTCATAATTTTTCCTCCAATTAATCGTTTTCAATATATTCATAAATAATATATTGCTGTATAATATTTATATTAATTCAATTTTTATTACAGCACAAGAATAAAAAAAACAACTGGAGGGTAAAATATTGCTCAATAATTTAAAACAAACCTCAATAGGTTTTAACTTTATATCGCCAGTATCACTTTTGACAATTAGAGGCCTGGGATGGCAAACTGTTACTTCACATGATTACATATGGAATGGAAAATACCGTACTGATGAACACTGCCTTATACAATACACCTTAAGTGGAGAAGGTGAACTTGAATTTAATAATACTACCTATAAGCTAAAGCAAGGTGATGCTTTTATTGTAGAGATTCCAGGTTCTCACTGCTATAGGCTGCCAGAGCACTCAAACAGCTGGGAATTACTATATATACAATTTTCCAAAGAAGCTCTACCTTTCTGGAATCAGCTAATCGCTTTAACTGGGCCAGTATTTTCAATAAAAAATGATTCTTCTATAGAAAAATTAATGTGGAACATTTATGAAATGTCAGTAAATAATGACTTCCAAGATGTCTACCAATGCTCAAAGTATGCCTATGAATTAATAATGAACCTTATAAGCCATTTTCACAAAGAACAGGAATATAAGGTACTTCCATCAAGTATAGAAGTTTGCAAACAATTCATTAACCATCACTATAACACACAAATTGGTTTAGATGATATGGCAAAAGTGGCCCAAATTTCTAAATTTCACTTAACACGCAAATTTGAAAAAGAACTTGGCATTACGCCAAATAATTACTTGATTAAAATACGCCTAGAAAATTCAGTTAAACTTCTAACCTCGCAAAACAACTTAACTCTTGAGGACATAGCAAAAAATGTAGGCTTTTCATGTGCTAATTATTATGGAAAAGTTTTTAAAAAGAAATTTGGAGTTTCACCTGATGAATTTTCGCAGGAACAGCAATTCCTACGAAATAAATAGAGTTTTATCTGAAAAATAGATTTTATAAATCTTTATCAACATTTTTTAACATAGCTTAAATCTAATTTTCAAAATCAGTTAAAATATCTTCTCCCTTTTCACATATAATTTTATACAATGCGAAATCTATAACCGCATATACCAGTGAAAGTGATATAAATGTAGTAATAAGATTAAACTTTGAAAATACTACAATAGCAATAGTAGCAGCTCCCATAACAAGCGCAGGTATAACAGCAAATAAAACATTTAAATTTTGCTTAACAGCCTTTTGCTCATTATCCCATTCTAGTTTTGGCATCATTATATCAATTAAAATTCCTATTGTCGCTGAAAAAGCTATTCCAAACACTCCTAGAATTATGCATAATATTGCCAAATACATAGGAAGCTTCATTACTATGACTGCAGTAATTACAAAAAGTATATGTCCTCCCAATGCTATAATAATTCCTGAAAGTATCTTCGCTGTAATCTGCTGCTTATATGGAACAGGTATATACTTCATAATAAAAAAGTTATCTCCCTCTCTTGAAATTGAGGTACAAGTAACGCAATTCATAGCTCCAATAAATACGCCAAAAGCCGCTGCTATACTCATAATTATTGGATAATTTGAACTTCCATTAAAAAGACTTAATAACTGATCTTTTGATGGTCCATTTTTTTGCGAAGAACCAAAAAAACATTGGCATTATTATAATCAAAGGATATATTATATCTGGCATTACGCAATTTATAAAATAAGCAGGTGTCCTAACAAGCAATTTCAATTCCTTAATTGTATATGACATAACGACTGACTTTCTGCTAACCACCCTGGATAGCTCTTCCTTATTCATAGTTTTTCTCTTTGAACCGGATTCAGAAAGTCCTACAACTCCCTTTAAATAAAAAGCCTTGCTTAAACTCAAAATTATAACAAAGCTCAAAATATTTATTAATACAAAAATTATTAGCTGTAAAAAGCCATAAAAATTACTAGAATTAATAAGCGCATCGGCAGCAATTCTGCCACCAGGGAAAATACTTCCTATCTTTTTACTTAAGTTTCCTATATTATTTGAAAACTCACTTGAATTTCTACCATTCATTCCATTAGCAAATATATTAAATCCAAATGCAAATACAATTCCAATTATTCCAGCTAAAACTTTAAAAAGATCTTTACTTTTTGACAAATTTACTAATGGCATTATTACAATGCTTAACAAAAGTGCTACACACAGCGGTAATATAGGTAAAAAAGCCATAAGAATTACACTGTACACATAAAACAAAGGGTTTGCTGAAGAGTTAATTCCATATATAAGTGTACATGGTATTAAAATAATTCCCTCAATAAAATATTCGTATAAAAGTGTCACTACAAACTTACTTGCTATAATAGTTTCAGGTTTTATTGGAAGCGGCAGCAAGTAATCTATATCCTTTGAAAAATAAAATATATTCATTACATAAAATACACCAAAGAAAAAAATTACAAATGCCATACATGAATAGTTCAAAACTAAAAGCAATGATTGCATATTTACTGATCTCAAGCTTTTATATAATGGCAAATTAAGACTACCAATAGAGAAAGCTAAAATTACAAATAAAATTATTCCTAAAAATATTCTGTATACACTGCTATCTGACAATCCATTTTTTTTTCTTCCGCTTCTCATATCAGAGCCAAGCATAAGATATTTAGTTAGCACAAAAAATTTATTTATTTTCATCTTCCACCAACTCCAAAAACATTTTTTCAAGGGAACTCCCTTGCTCTTTAAGACTGTCCTTCATCTCAGCTATTGTGCCACAAAATACTATTTTACCTTTATTTATTATTGCAATTCTATCACAAACTTTTTCTGCAACCTCAAGAACATGTGTAGAAAAAGAAAACTGTCTTTCCACTATCAGCATGTTTTCTCATCATTTCCTTCAAATTATATGCAGCCTTAGGATCAAGCCCTGTAAGTGCTCATCTAATATCCATACACTGGGATCATGAATCAAAGCACCCATTACAACTATCTTTTGCCTCATGCCATGAGAATAACTTTGAATTCTATCACTTAAAGCACTTTCCATATCAAAGTATTTGCTTAAATCCTCAATTCTTTTTTGCCTTACTGAAGTTTCAACATCGTATATATCAGACATAAAGTTTAAATATTCTATTCCCTTGAGCCTCAAAAACATATCTGGACTATCTGGAACATATCCTATTTTCTTTTTAGCCTCCAAAGGTCTTTCATTTATATCTATATCATCTACCTTAATGCATCCAGAATCATTCTTTATTATACCCATAATCATCTTTATGGTTGTACTTTTTCCTGCACCATTAGGTCCTAAAAAACCAAATATCTCACCAGAATTTATGGTTAAATTTAAATCTTCAACTGCATTGGTTTTTCCATTGTAGGTTTTAGTTACATTAGTGAGTTCTATCATATTATTTTCCTCCATAAAACAAATTTAATAATTGTTATAGAAATTGTATAACAATAATAACAATATTTCAATATATATTTTATTTATTTTAAAAGTTTAAAAATAATGTGCAGTAAACGATTTATAATTATTGATATCACTATACTATAAATAGACAACTTGAAACTTTAAAATTGCAATCTCCAAATTTATCCTGATAAACTGGAAGTTGATTCAGAGCACAGAGTACAAAGTACAGAGTACAGTGAAGGTGGATTTACCTTTCGTTTCTCTCAGGTAAATCTTAGAACTTAATAGTGTCAGCTACGCTGAGTTTTACGTGCACAGCACCGTAAAACCCTTCACCTTTCGCATAGCGAAAACCTTAGTCTTTTAACAAACGAAGTGAGTTAAAACCCTTCACTATAGTGCTCGACAAATTCCAGTTTATCAGGATAAATTTGGAGATTGCAATTTTCAAGTTTCACGTTGTCTATCTATAATATTCTTCAAAAAGCTCATTCTATGTATTGGACAAATTCCATACTTTTTGATTGCTTCAATATGTTCTGTTGAACCATATCCAACATTATGTTCAAAACCATACTGCGGATATTTTTCAGCGTATTTATGCATTAAATTGTCTCTATATACCTTAGCTATAATAGAAGCACATGCTATACTTGCGCTTTTAGCATCGCCTTTGACAACAAAGTTATTTCGAATGTTTAATCCCTTAACCGCATAGCCATCTGATATTACTAAGGCTGGTTTTTTGTTTAATTTTGAGCAAGCAATTTTAAAGATTTCATTATTACACCATGCTATTCCTTTTTCGTCAATTTCCTTATTGTCCAATCCTGCAATTTCATAGCTTAATGCTTTTTCCTTTATAATTTCAGCCAATTCTTCTCTTTTTTTAGAAGATAACTTTTTAGAATCATTTATTCCAAGTATTATATCATCCTCTAATGCATTAAGGTCAAGCACAACAGCAGCTCCTACAATTGGTCCTGCAAGAGGGCCTCTTCCAACTTCATCTACACCAGCTATAATAATATCTCCAAAATTTTTATCAAAGCCATACATTCCCTGTACTCTTTTTATTTCTTTTTCTTTTTTATCTTTGTTTTTTAATATTTGTTTACCCAAATTACTTACATTTTTTCTGTGGTCTTTAATTAAAAAATCAGCTGTTTGAATGTTGCCCTACTTCATCTTTTAAAGACACATACTGCTTAATATCCTTAAAACTCATTTTTAGGAAATCCAAATACATCACGGCCTCTCCAAAGATATATTTCCAAGCTTACCATCTCTAAATTCGTCAAGCAACATAATTGAAACCCTGTTATAGTCTATTTCTCCACCTTTCAAAAGAGCTCCTCTTTTTCTTGCTATGTTCTCCATATTTTCAAGCGGATTTTCATAAATTTCTTCAAGTTTATATCTTTGTTTAATTTTTTCACTATAATTTTTTCTGAAGAAATTCAACTAGCTTTAAAGCTAACTCCTCTGTATCCAATATTTCATCTTTAATGGCGCCAGTAAAAGCTAAGTCAATGCCTACATTTTCATCTTTAAATTTAGGCCATAATATTCCTGGCGTATCCATTAATTCAATTCCTATATCAGTTTTTATCCACTGCTTACTTTTAGTAACTCCTGGTTTATTACCTATTTTTGCAATATTATTTTTAGCCATTTTATTTATAAAAGAAGACTTGCCTACATTAGGTATACCTACAACCATTACTCTTATTACATGATTTTGTATTCCTTTGTTTTTAAGCCTTTCCAATTTATCTTTCAAAATTAAGTTTAAAGCTGATTTTATTTTGTTAAGTCCTTTACCATTAAGACAATTTACTGGTAAAACATTTATTTTATCAGTAGATAAATATTTAACCCACTGCTTATTAATAGCATCTTCTGCTAAATCACATTTATTGAGAAGAATTAATCTTGGCTTATTAGCACAGATTTTATCTATCTCAGGATTAGCACTTGACTTTACAATTCTAGAATCTCTTATCTCAATTACTGCATCTACTAATTTTAAATTTTCTGTTATTTCTCTTCTTGTTTTAGCCATATGACCTGGAAACCAATTTATAGAACTAATCATATTACCTAACCCTTTCTATCTTATTAAAAGGATAAATTCTGAGCAATTCTTTTCCTATTATAAGCTTATCATTTACAAATCCAACTTCATCTTCAAATCTACTATCAAGGCTGTTATATCTATTATCACCAAGGACAAACACTGAATCCTTAGGCACAGTTGCTTCTTCATAGTTATGAATTCTATAATCTTGAATGACCTCATCATTTCCATCTATAAAATAGGCATAAGGTTCATTTATCTTTTTACCATTAACGTAAACTCTATCATTTGATATTTTTATCTTATCTCCAGCAACCGCAATAACTCTTTTTATAAATTTCTTGCTAGTGTCACTTGGATATTTAAATACTATGATGTCACCTCGCTCAGGCTTTTTAAAACGATATGATACTTTTTCTATTATTAGTCTATCATTATTATGAAGAGTGCTGTACATGGAAGTTCCATCAACACTTACTGTTTCAAACACAAACATTATAATAAGTGCTGCTACTATTAATGCAACCACTAATGTCTTTCCAAGTTGAAGTAACTGCTTAACCATTTTTTTCCACCACCATGATAATAAAAAAGGGACTTGCGGCCCCTATTTTTGTATTATTTCTTTTACTTTTGCAGCTTTACCTACTCTATCTCTTAAATAGTATAGTTTAGCTCTTCTTACTTTACCTTTTCTTACTACTTTGATTGTATCAATTATAGGAGCATTTAAAGGAAATGTTCTTTCAACACCAACTCCGTAAGCTACTCTTCTTACAGTGAAAGTCTCTCTTAATCCACCATTTTGTCTTTTTATAACAGTGCCTTCGAAAGCTTGAATTCTTTCTTTTTCACCTTCTTTGATTTTAACATCAACTCTAACAGTGTCTCCTACGTTAAAATCTGGTAGATCTTTTCTTATTTGTTCTGCTTCAATATTTTTTATTACTTCTAACATGTGCATTCCCTCCCACGGATAAATTTGACGTTCGTGGATTTCTCTTTAAATCCAGAGGACCGCCCGTACTAGCACAAAGTGTATTTTATCATAAAAACCAGTATATTGCAACACTAAAAATTCACCTAATAACTTTTTAAGTTACTTATTTTCTTTAAGTATTTTTTTATCTCCTTCACTTAAAACAACTTTTTTAAGCAAATCTTTTCTCTTTTTCATAGTAATTAAAAGAGATTCTTTCCTTCTCCACTTTTTAATATTTTCATGATGACCAGAAAGTAAGATCTCTGGGACCTTTTCTCCTTCAAAAACCTCTGGCCTTGTGTATTGAGGATATTCAAGAAGTCCACTATAAAAAGACTCATCAATATAACTTTCACTTGTTTTTAAAACACCTGGAAGCATTCTACAGATACTATCCACTATAGGAATGCATGCCATTTCCCCACCTGTTAAAACAAAATCACCAAGTGAAACTTCTTCATCAATATATTTATATACTCTTTCGTCTATTCCTTCATAGTGACCACATAATATAATAATTTCATTTTCTTTACTTATATCTTTAGCCATATTTTGGTCAAACTTTTTACCTTTAGGTCCCATAAAAATAACTTTGCCGCTATTACTATCTTTTACTCTTTTTATACAATCAACTATTGGTTGAGGAGTCATAACCATGCCTGCCCCCCTCCATATGGATAATCATCAGTTTTTTTATGCTTATTTAAACTATAATCTCTTATGTTATGTGTATTTATTTCAACTATATTATTTTCCCGTGCTCTTCCTATTATACTGTAGTTAAACACATCAAACATTTCAGGAAATAGTGTTAATATATCTATCTTTAGCTTTCTTTCCATGTATCAACAGCCCTTATAACTATTTTACTATTATTTATATCTATGCTAACTATAATATTTTTAAGAACGGGAATTAAGAGATCCTCCATGTCTTTCCTTTTTACCCAATACACATCATTATTTTTAGTACTGATCACATCATATACTTTGCCTAAATATTCTTCATTTTCATCAAATACACTGCAGCCTTTAATATCTGCAATAAAGTACTGACCTTCTTTTAACTCTGCAGCTTGTTCTCTAGGCACCCTAATATATTTATTTTTTAGTTTAAAAGCTTCTTCCATGCTTTCTATACCATCTAACTTTAATATTACTTTATCAGGTTGGATTTTGCACCATTTTATTTTTTTTACTTCATCATCTATATATACTTCCCTGAGCTTTCTAAAGCGCTTAATATCATCTGTTAGTGGATAAACTTTAACTTCACCCTTTACACCATGAGTGTTTATAATTTGACCTACATTAAAAAATTCTGTCAATTTTAATTACCTCCACAAAACACATTTAAACATAAAGTAATTATATTACACATCTAAACAATTATCCACTAATTCAATAAAATGTATGTATACATGACATATAATTATTCTTTACACAAACTACCATTTTTATACACCTCATACATAATAAATTTAGGAGGGCGTCACCCTCCTAAATTTTGATACATCTATAACAAAATTATTTTAAAAATATAAGAGTTAGCAAGCTAACCCTTATATTATCTCAACAACAACATGTTTATTATCTTTTACAGCTGCTGCTTTCACAACAGTTCTTATAGCTTTCGCTATTCTACCCTGTTTTCCTATTACTTTACCCATATCCTCTGGTGCAACTTTTAGTTCAAGTATTATTGATTGTTCTCCAGTAACCTCAGTGACCTGAACTTTATCCGGACAATCAACCAATGACTTAGCTATAGTCTCTAGTAATTGCTTCATGTAACACACCTCCAATTACTATTTTGCTGCTATACCACCTTTGTTTAAAAGTTTTTTTACTGTATCTGATGGTTGAGCACCATTTTTTATCCATGTTTTTACTTTTTCTTCATCAAATTTAACAGTAACAGGATCTGTAGTTGGATTGTAATATCCTAATTCTTCTATGAATCTTCCATCTCTTGGACTTCTAGAATCAGCTACAACTATTCTGTAAAAAGGAGCTTTTTTAGCACCCATTCTTTTTAATCTTATTTTAACTGCCATGTAATATTCACCTCCTTCACATATTGCGAAACCATTTTAGTCAAAGTAAGCACAAAGCTTCACATAACATGTTTTCACTAACTTAAGTATTTATACTAAAAAGGAAAGTTTCCAAACAAACCTTTTTTAGACATTTTTTTGCCATTTTTAAATTGTTTTGTAAATTTTTTAATCATTTCAAATTGTTTTAAAAGCTTATTAACTTCTTGTATTGTAGCTCCAGAACCTTTAGCAATTCTCCTTTTTCTTGATGAATTTGAACTTACAAGAGCTGGATTCTTTCTTTCCTTAATGGTCATAGAGTGAATAATTGCTTCATATCTTTTCATAGACTTCTCGCTTTCAGAAAAGTCTATATTTTTCATAGCACCCGTATTAACTCCAGGAAGCATCTCCATTATTTTGCTAAGCGGTCCCATCTTTTTCATTTGATCTACATAACTAAGAAAATCATCAAAATTAAAATCTTGACTCATCATCTTATTTCCAAGTTCCTTGGCAGTATCTTCGTCGATAGCAGATTGAGCTTTTTCGATTAGAGTCAATACATCTCCCATGCCAAGTATCCTTGATGCCATTCTTTCTGGATGAAATACTTCTAAATCATTCATTTTTTCGCCAATTCCAGCAAACTTAATAGGTTTACCAGTCATAGCTCTAATTGAAAGTGCTGCACCGCCTCTTGTATCTCCATCAAGCTTAGTTAGTATAACACCTGAAATATTAAGTTTATCATTAAAGCTATCTGCTACATTTACAGCATCTTGACCTGTCATAGCATCTACAACAAGCAAAATTTCATCAGGCACAACCTCATTTTTTATGTTTGAAAGTTCATTCATAAGTTCTTCATCTATGTGAAGTCTTCCTGCCGTATCAATTATAACCGTATTCAGGTCATTTTCCTTAGCATACTTCAAAGCCGCCTTAGATATATCAACAGGATTAACTTTATCACCCATTGAAAAAACTGGAACATCGATGGATTTTCCAACAACCTCAAGCTGTTTTATAGCTGCCGGTCTATATATGTCACCCGCAACTAAGAGTGGTTTTTTATTTTTCTTTAAGTTAAGTGCAAGTTTACCACACATTGTAGTTTTTCCAGCACCTTGAAGACCTACGGCTAAAAAAACCGTGATTCCATTATCCTTAAAATTAAGTTTGCTTTCGCTTCCACCCATTAAAGCTGTAAGTTCCTCATTAACAATCTTTATTACCTGTTGAGCAGGAGTAAGGCTTTCCATAACTTCCTTACCAAGACACTTATCTCCCACTTTCTTTATAAAATCTTTAACAACTTTATAGTTTACATCCGCTTCAAGAAGTGCAAGCTTAACTTCTCTCATAGCATCTTTGATATCTTTTTCAGAAAGTTTCCCCTTTCCCCTAAGCTTTTTCATTGCATTTTGCAACTTAGAGGCTAATCCTTCAAAAGCCATGTTAAACCTCCTTTTCAATTACAGCATAAAACTATATTTGTTCTAATTTATTTTCAATATCGTTAATTATATTTAGAATTTTATCATCTTCAATTTTACATTTTACTTTAGCTAAATCCTCTTTTATGCTCTTTTTTAAGTTTTCACTTTTATCATATTTGCTGAGCAATTGAAGATTTTTTTCATAACCAATTAAAGTTTTATGACATCTTCTTATAATATCATAAATTGCCTGCCTTGTAGTAGTGGTTAATTCTGATATTTCAGACAGAGATAAATCATCATCATAATATAACTTCATAATATCTCTTTGCTTATCTGTAAGCAAACTTCCATATACACCAAGCAACATAGATAAATAAACTCTTTCTTCCACACAAATCACCAACTCATAAAATTATGATACCAGAAAAGCATATGTGTGTCAAGTATTTTTACTTAACACACATATATAATTTTATCATTTACAATTTTAAAAAATTGATTGTATAATAATTAAAATAGAGCTTCTACAAAAGCTTCAGGATCAAATTCTTGAAGATCATCTATACCTTCTCCAACTCCAATAAGCTCAACTGGAATTCCAAGAGAATGCTTAATCGAAATAACAACTCCACCTTTAGCTGTTCCATCAAGCTTTGTCAATATTATGCCATCTATTTTACATACTTCCATAAATTCCTTAGCTTGTATAACTGCATTTTGTCCTGTAGTTGCATCTAAAACGAGGAGTGTCTTTCTAATGCTTTCACTAAACTCTCTATCAATCACCCTATTTATTTTTCCAAGTTCATTCATAAGATTTTTTTTATTGTGAAGCCTTCCTGCAGTATCACATATTAAAATATCAGCTTTTCTTGCCTTTGTTGCTTGAATTCCATCAAAAATTACAGCTGACGGATCTGAGCCTTCTTGATGTTTTATTATATCTACCCCTGCTCTTTTACTCCATATCTCAAGCTGATCTATAGCTGCAGCTCTAAAGGTATCTGCGGCGGCCATAACAACTTTATAATTTTTGTTTTTTAACTTAGCCGATATTTTTCCTATAGATGTTGTCTTTCCCACACCATTAACCCCTATAACTAAAATAGTTTCTGGAACCTTTTCAGGAATTAAGGTTCCTTTATCATTTCCAAGAATCTCAACTATAACTTTCTTTAAGTATGTGTTTACAAGCTGTGGGTCTTTTACTTTTTCTTCCTTTATAACCTTTCTTAATCTTTCTATTATGTACATTGAAGTTTCTATGCCTATATCTGAAGTAACCAAAATTTCTTCAATTTCATCATACAAATCATCATCAATCGTTACAGTTGATTTTAAAACCTCACCTATTTTATCTGTAAAGTTATTTTTTGTTTTTGCAAGCCCATTTTTTAGTTTATTAAAAAATCCATCAAACATTAAAATTCTCCTTTACTATAGATAAAGCAGTTCAACTAACAAAATCAATTTTCACAAAAATGCTCAAAAGATAGCATTTTGGTACAAATTAATTTTGAAGTTTCAAGTGATTTATCTTTATTAATATAAATTTTTATTTAAATCTACAGAAACAATTTTGGATACTCCCTTTTCCTCCATGGTAACACCATATAATATATCACTAGCTTCCATAGTTCCCTTTCTATGAGTAATTACTATAAACTGTGTGCTCTTTGAAAACTTTTTTTAAAAACTCAGCATATCTAAATACATTTGCATCATCAAGCGCTGCCTCAATTTCATCAAGTATGCAAAAAGGACTTGGTTTCATCTTTAATATTGCAAACAAAAGTGCTATAGCCGATAATCCTTTCTCTCCTCCAGACATTAAATTTATATTTTGAAGCTTCTTTCCAGGCGGCTGAACATTTATCTCTATATTACATGTAAGTTCGTCCTCTCCTGAAAGTATTAGATCTGCACTTCCACCCTTAAATAATTCCCTAAAAGTTTCTTTGAAATTTTCTCTAAGCTTTTCAAAATTTTCTTTAAAAACAGTTCTCATTTTATCTGTCATTTCTTTTATAACTTTAAAAAGCTCTTCTTTGGCATTATCCAAATCCTCTTTTTGTGAAAGCATAAAAGTGTACTTTTCTTTTACATCTTTATACTCCTCTATGGATGCAACATTTACTGTGCCAATTTCTCTTATCTGATTGTTTAAATAATTAATTCTATTCCTATAGCTACTTATATTTCCTAAGTTCTCTTTAAAGCTAAGAGCTTCTGCATAAGTAATTTTAAAATCATCATTTAACTTATTATAGTAGTTTTTGTTCTCTGTATCTAACCTTGTTAGCGTAATTTCATATTTATGTTTTTCAATTTCTTTATTCTCTATTATAGAATTAAGACTTTCTATTTTACCACTATTAGTCTTTATATCTTCTTTTATCTTTATGCTTAGAACTTCACTTTCCTTTAACTCATCTTCTAATTTCTTTATTTCTTTTTCAATTTCAATAAGCTTGCCTTTATTAATTTTTATTTTTCTCTCAGCTTTTTCCTGATTTTGCTTACTCTCTTCATACTCATAATTAAGCTTCTTCTCTTCGTTTTCTGTATTTTCGATTTCCCCGTTATATCTATCTAGCTCCTTTTTTCTTGACAAAACAATTTCATCAATTTGAGCCTTTTTCACTTTAAGGTAAGTTATTTCTTCATTCAATTTTGAAATATTTTGATTCTCATTTTTTATATAGTTTTCTAATTGCTCTATTTTACTATTATTAGCTTTTTCTTCATTACTAAGTTTCATCAATATTAATTTATTTTCTTCAAGCTTTTTTATTTTATTCTCAATGTGTTTATTTGTTATAATTATTTCCTCATTTGAAACTTCATAGTTTTTATTTAACTTATTTGTATCCATATCTATAGATTTAATTCTTTCCTCGATCTTTGTAATTTCTATATTATCATTATGCATTAAATCCACTATATCTAAACACATATCGTCTAGCTTTTTCACAGAAGTCTTATTAGAATTTATTTTTGATGAAAGTGATTTTATTTCTATGGAAATTTTTTCTATTTCAGTAGAATACTCGTTTATTTCTCTTTTTCTGCTTATAACACTTACAGACTTATTATAAACACTTCCTCCTGTCATAGAACCTCCTGGATTAATAACTTCACCACCAAGAGTAACTATCTTAAAAGAATATCCACTTTTTTTAGCTATACTTAAAGCCTTATCCATATTTTCTGCAATTACAGTTCTTCCCAAAGTATAATCCAAAGCAGGTGAAAAAACAGCTTCATAACTAACAAGTTCACTAGCTATGCCTATAAATCCATCTTGTCTTTTTATTTCCTCATTAACTTGAAGTTTACGGCTTTTTAATATATTAAGAGGTAAAAAAGTTGCTCTTCCAATATTATTAATTTTAAGATATGCTATAAGTTTTTTAGCTATAATTTCATCCTTTGTAACAACATCAGAAATAGCACCACCTAAAGCTATTTCTATAGCAATTTCAAATTTCTTTTCTACAGATATTATGTCACCTAATACAAAACATTTTTCCTTAGCTTCAGAAATCAAACCTTTATTAATGTGAGTCATAAGGTTTTTTACTGACCTATTATATCCCTCATATTGCTTTTCAAGATTAATTAAAGCATTTTTATTTGCTTCATTTTTATTGTAGTCTAAATTTAAATGTTTAAGCCTTTCTTCATCAGAAGCAATCATTTTATTTAAAGCCGAAATTTCTTTTTTGTGACTTCTTATTTCTTCCCTATGCTGTACCACTTTTTCTTCTATTTCTGATTTTTTTTCTTGAAGCATAATTTTAGTATTATTATTTATTTTTATTGAATTCAAATGACTTTCATTAGCAGCTTTTATATTTTCAGCCTTACCTTTAAAATCTTCTATCTCTTTTTCTAAAATAACTGCATTATTTTTATTCTCAGATATTGTACTTATTATTTCTATAGCATCATTTTTATACTTCTTAGCCATACTTTCCTGATCCTTAAAGCTACTTTCAGCTTCATTCTTAAGTTTTTCAGATAAAGCAAGTCTTTCACAAATATCTTGCTGCTTAATTTTCTCTTCATCAAAAATTTTGCTGTAATCTTTATATTTATTTTTAAATTCACTAAGCTTTACTTTTGATGCCTTAATTTGATTTTCTATTTTATTAATGGCCTCATTAAAATTATTTACTCTTTCGTTAAGTAAATCTATTTCAGAAGTTACTTTTTGATACTCCGATTTGTTCTCATAATAAGCATTTCTTTTATCAGAATAATCGGCTTCAAATTTATTCAATTCATTTTCAGCTTCATCCTTTTTCTTTTGGAATTCACTTTTTTCAATTAAACTAGCTTTTATATTATTTTCTACATTTTCTAGTTCTTTTTTCACCTCAGAAATCTTAATATTCATTTCATCAATTGAATATATTAACATATTGATTTCTTTTGTTTTAAGCTCGCCAGACAAAGCAACAAATTCATGTGCTTTTTCACTTTCTACTCTGAGTGGCTCTATTCTCTCTTCATAAGTGCCAAGTATATCTCTAATCCTAACCAAATTTTGCTCTGTATTTTGAAGTCTCTTTTCAGCCTCTTCTTTTCTAGCCTTAAATTTTACTATTCCAGCAGCTTCTTCAAGTATCCCTCTTCTCTCTTCTGGTTTTCCACTCAAAACAGCTTCTATTTTACCTTGTCCTATTATAGAGTATCCTTCTTTTCCTATACCAGTATCCATAAAAAGCTCTTGTATGTCCTTAAGTCTGCATTGTGTATTATTTATATAGTATTCACTTTCACCAGATCTATAAAGCCTTCTTGAAACTGTAACATCGGAATAATCTATGTTTAAAAGTTTATCATTATTATCAAGCGTTAATGATACTTGCGCTAATCCAACAGGCTTTCTATATTGAGTTCCAGCAAATATTACATCCTCCATTTTTCCGCCTCTTAGGCTCTTAACACTTTGTTCACCAAGAACCCATCTTACGGCATCTGAAATATTGCTTTTCCCACTTCCATTAGGTCCAACAACAGCGGTAACTCCATCTTTTAATTCTAATTCAGTTTTATCTGCAAAGGATTTAAATCCTCTTATCTCAATAGATTTAAGAAACATAAAAGCACTCTCCCACTCTAACCTTTAAAAGCAAATGTTGGCAACAAACTTAGCATCATTGCTAATACAATAACAAAAACAAGTATTTTTATAGCCTTGTCTCTTGTATTCTTTCTCATATACATCTTCCTCTCATAATATATTTTTTTAGAAGCAAAAAACCGCATAAACACGGTCTTTATCCTAATCTATTAATAGATTTTATTTTTTATATTTACTTTTAAGATATTCAACTAGATCTATATTATAAGTTAACCCGCTGCACATTATCTTAATATAATTTCTAGGAATGTCCTTACTTTGAGCAATGTTAATTTTTACATGAATTAATTTGCGTTTTGTATCATTAAAGAACTCCTTTTTATTTGCATAAAGCTTTGAAATATCCTTCTCATTAATAACTACCTCAGCTTCATCGGTATCAATATCCTTAAGATATTCAAATATTATATCATTAATTATTCTGCCCTCAACAAGCTCTCTTACAGCAGGATGAAAAGGTCCTGCCACAACGTCGCCATCCTTATTTATTTCCTTTGTTGGCTGAAGTCCAACTCTAATAATTTTTATATTATGTGCTGTATACATTCCATATATAACTTTACAAATATCTATACATTCTTCTAATGTATATGGCTTATATATGCCCTCTCTATACATCTTCTCCATAGGAGTATCTTTAATTACTAGAGCAGGATATATTCTGCAAATATCTGGTTTCATTTCTATACTTTTTCTTGCTGTTTCAATGTCCTTTTCTAAACTATCACCTGGAAGTCCAAGCATTACCTGATGTCCCAATATAAATCCATATTCCTTTATCAGCTTTGAAGCCTTTCGAGCATCTTCATCACTATGTCCTCTACCTGATTTCAAAAGAACTTCTTTATCTAAAGATTGAATGCCTAACTCAATTACATCTGCACTATAATTTTTCAAGTTATTAAGTATTTCATCATCAATATAATCTGGACGTGTTGAAAGATGTATATACTTAACAATTCCCATGTCCTTATATTCTTTTGCTACTTTTAAAAGTTCTTTTTGCTTCTCCATATCTATAGCTGTAAATGTACCACCAAAAAATGATACTTCTATAACAGCATCTTTATTAGGTATAGTTTTTATATATTCCTCAATTGTATTTCTAACATAATTTGCATTAACAAGATCACTAATTCCTGTAATAGTATTTTGATTACAAAAGACACAATTATGTGGGCATCCTTCATGAGGAACAAAAATAGGTATAATATAATGTGCATTACTCATTCTAATTTTTCAGCCCTTTCAATGCTTTACACGCTGCATCCTGCTCTGCTTCTTTTTTTTGTATACCCAATTCCATTACTTTTTAATAGCACCATTAAAAATTAAATTTATATAAAACTTTCTTCTATGAGGTGGACCTTCATATTTTACAAGTTCATACTTTATATCAATTTTACCATTAGCTTGAAGAACTTCCTGCAACCTAGTTTTATAATCAAGTATAATTTCATCTTTTACTGCTTTTTCAATTATGTCCTTAAATACTTTAATAATAAACTCCTTTACATAATCAAAACCCTTATCAAGGTATATGGCCGCAATCACAGCTTCCACGCAATCAGAAAGAATAGAAACTCTAGTTCTTCCACCAGTTAATTCTTCCCCCTTGCTCATTTTTATGTAATTTCCAAGTTCCCACTTTTTAGATATTTCATGTAATGATGCTTCACAAACTATAAGTGCTCTCTTTCTTGTAAGCTCTCCTTCTGATATATCCTCATATTTTTTAAACAAATACTCAGATATTGATAATTCAAGTACTGCATCACCTAGAAATTCAAGTCTTTCATTATACTTTATATTTCTATTTTCATTTGCATAAGAACTATGGGTTATTGCAGTTTTAATAAGTTCTTTATCATTAAACTCAATGCCTATTTTTTTTTCTAAATCACTTAGTTTTTTATCTTCATATGAAAACATGTTTCACCGCCTAAACCAAGTTCATTCTTCAAATTACTCTATTAATCTTTTTAAATAATTTCAAGAATAAACTTAAAATATTTTAAATATAAAGCCCCGCATTATACGGGACTTATATTATTCCTCAGTATGAGCTTTTATGTATTCCACAACATCTTTTACTGCTGAAACTTTTTTCAGCATCTTCATCAGGTATTTCTATATCAAATTCCTCTTCTAATGCCATTATCAATTCTACTATATCAAGAGAATCTGCTCCTAGGTCATCAACAAAGGAAGAATCCATAGTAATCTCATCTTTTTCTAATCCAAGCTGTTCAGCTATTATATCTTTAACTTTTTCAAATATCATAATTTCACCTCCTAAACTCTATTAAGATAATATTACATATATGAGCTATCGTCAATATTTATAATACTATTTTTTTATTTATTATAGTATTTTTCTTAAATTTTATTCTTATCACTCACTGTTTTTATATCAGCGACCTTTTCAAGCTCCTTAGATATTTTACCTATTATTCCATTTTCATAACAAATCTTAGCCTGTTTTACTGCATTTTTAAAAGCTTTTGCATCGGAACTTCCATGAGCTTTTATAACTATTCCTTTTGCACCTAAAAAAGGTGAACCACCATATTCTGTATAATCAAACTTCTTTTTAAAATCTCTAAAAACATCCTTTAGCAAAAGTCCCCCTATTTTAGCTTTAGTAGAAGACATTATCTCGTCTTTTAACATTTTGAATATGTTAGATGCTACACCCTCATACATTTTAAGTATGGTATTTCCAACAAATCCATCACATACAAGCACATTAACATCACCACTTGAAACTTCTCTAGGTTCTACATTTCCTACAAAATTAAAATCGGTTTCTTTAAGCATTTTGTGAACAGCCTTCGTTAACTCATTTCCCTTTTCTTCTTCTGTTCCTATATTTACAAGTCCTATAGATGGGTTTTTAACTCCTAAAATGTTTTCAAAGTATATTTTACCCATAAGAGCAAATTGAAGCAGATATTGAGGCTTACAATCGACATTAGCCCCTGAATCTGAAACCATAAAAGGCGCATTCTTACCTGGCATAATTGGCGATAATGCAACCCTATCTATACCTTTTATTCTTCCAATGATAAATGTAGCACCCGCCATTAACGCACCTGTGCTCCCTGCTGATATTACACCATCAGCTTTGCCATCTTTAACAAGCTTTATTGCTTTATAAAGTGAAGATTCCTTTTTTCTTTTTATAGCCATAACCGGATGTTCATTGTTAGTTATAACTTCCTTTGCATCAACTATCTCCATTTTATCTTTATTAAAACTATATTTTTTAACTTCATCCCTTATTCTGTCTTCAGTACCTGTAATTATTATGTTGACATCATATTCATTGATAGCATCTACACAACCTTTAACAACTTCAGAAGGCGAATTGTCTCCACCCATGCCATCTACAGCTATTATCATGATAACACCCCTTTACAAATACATTTAAGTAAAAAATCGTACTAATTTAATAGATTGTACAGTATTTCTATAAAATTAAATTCCAGATGGACTTATCCTTCTGAATTTAGATACGCTTTTTCAATAAATGTCCCTAATGAAAATCTATAGAGTATTAACTCTATAGATTTTATCTGAACCTCTATCGAAATCACCCTAATAAAAGAAATTTATGTAATTTTCCTTTATTTTGATTCTAAAACAACAACTTCTTTACCTTTATAATATCCACAGTTTTTGCAAACTCTATGAGCCAATTTCATTTCATGGCAGTTTGGACATTCTACTATTCCAGGTAAACTTAATTTAAATGTTTGAGCTCTTCTTGAATCTCTTCTACCTTTTGAAAATTTTCTTGCTGGATTTCCCATCTGTAAACACCTCCTTAACGGTTTGAAAACAATTCTTTAAGCTTTTCAAGCCTAGGGTCTATGTTTTCTTCATGACAATTACATGTAGATACATTTAAGTTAGTACCACATATTGGACACAACCCTTTACAGTCCTCTTTACACAACCTTTTTATAGGAAGAGAGACTATAATGTTGTTTTCAACAATTTCACAAATATTCACATTATCATTTTCTATAAAGATAATTTCCTCATCTTTATTTTCTGGATTATTAGTGAGTTTTTCATGAATTTCCAAATCAATATTATATGGAAATTTTTCAAGACACCTTGAACACTCGAGTTCAATAATACCTTTAACGTTACAGTCAAGATATATTATATCCCCCACTCTTGTAAGATCCCCTGTAAGTTTCAAAGGTTCCTTTACATCAAATTCTTCAACGCCATCTTGAAGTTTTTTAATATCAAGTTCAATATCTAAAGATTTCTTATCTACTTTTTTACTTGTTAAATCAGAAACATTTATCATAATACCATTAGCTTCAAACTTATGCAAGCTATTTGCCTTGTATGCCATCGCAAAAACACTTACTAAGCCTCAGTAAAGCTAAATATTCCCTCCCTAGTTATTATTAACCCACTAATTTATCCCTTAGGAATAAAGCCACAATTTATTATATAAACCTAGCAAATAAAAGTCAAGTTTTATTTTAAATATCCCACTATTTCTTTAGTGTCTCTAGCAATCATTAGTTCTTCATTAGTAGGAATAACTAAAACTTTTACCTTTGAATCCTTTGCACTTATATCTTCATCTATACCAATAGCTTCCTTATTCTTTTCTTCGTCAGCTTTTATTCCAAGAAAGTCCATGTTTTTACATATTTCATGTCTATTTTCTGGAGAATTTTCACCAATTCCTCCCGTAAACACTAAGCAATCTATTCCATTCATTGCAGCAATATATGCACCTATAAACTTTTTAATTCTATAATGAAAAATATTAAAAACAAATTTAGCCCTTTGATCGTTCTCACGAACACCCTTCTTTATATCTCTCATATCACTGCTTATTTCACTTAAGCCAAGTATTCCAGATTTTTTATTTAAAGTAGTATCCACTTCTTCTGGTGTCATATTTAATTCTTTAATCATAAATGAAACTATAGCTGGATCTATATCTCCACTTCTTGTTCCCATAACAAGCCCTGCAAGTGGTGTAAATCCCATACTTGTGTCAACTGATTTTCCACCATTTACAGCTGTAACACTAGCACCACCTCCAAGATGGCATACTACCATTTTTAAACTTTTTATGTCTTTTCCTAAAAATTCTGCTGCAGCTTTAGACACAAACTTATGTGATGTACCGTGAAATCCATATCGTCTTATTCCGTAATCCTTATAAAAATTATATGGAAGTGCATACATATAAGCATAGTCTGGCATACTTTGATGAAAGGCAGTATCAAACACTGCAACCATAGGAGTATTTGGCATAAGTTCCTTGCATGCATTTATACCAACCATGTTAGGTGGATTATGAAGAGGTGCTAGCTTGCTGCATTCCTCTATCGATTTCATAACTTCATCATCTATAAGAACTGATTTAGCATATTTTTCTCCACCATGCACTACTCTATGTCCAACAGCAGAAATTTCATTCATACCTTTTATTACTCCGTATTTTTCATCCACAAGGGCATTTAAAACAAGCTTTATAGCTATAGTATGATCCTTCATAGGCTCCTCTATAACATATTTTTCTCCATTAACTTTATGAGTTAATATTGAACCTTCTATTCCTATTCTTTCTACTAACCCCTTAGCGAGAACTGCTTCATCTTCCATGTTTATCAATTGATATTTAAGAGATGAACTTCCGCAATTTACAACTAAAACCTTCATAAATATACCTCCTATATTCCTCTTTGTGCCTCAACAGCAGTCATTGTAACTACGTTTACAATATCTTCTGCACTGCATCCTCTAGACAAATCATTAATATGGTTTTGCAAAACCTTGACATATTGGTCCTATTGCTTTAGCTTTAGCGAATCTTTGAACTAATTTATAACCTATATTTCCAGTTTGAAGATCAGGAAATACAAGTACGTTAGCCTTACCAGCTACCTTACTCATTGGAGCTTTTAATTTTGCAACTTCTGGTTCAATTGCTGCATCTAGTTGTAATTCTCCATCAATATCAATGTCTGGTCTAAGTTCTTTTGCTATTTTAACAGCATTAGTAACTTTTTCAACCAACTCACCTTTTGCACTTCCCATTGTTGAGAATGATAACATTGCAACTTTAGGATCAAGGTTACATAATTTTTTAGCTGTTTCTGCTGTAGTTATAGCTATATCTGCAAGTTCCTCTGAGGTAGGGTTAGGGTTAACTGCACAATCTGCAAATAAAAGTAGTCCACTTTCACCATAATCACAATCTGGAACCTTCATTACAAAAAATCCAGAAACTATTTTAACACCAGGTGCTGTTTTTACTATTTGAAGTCCAGGTCTTAAAAGATCACCTGTAGTGTGTACTGCACCTGAAACCATTCCATCAACATAACCAGATTTAACTGCCATAGTAGCAAAATACAATGGATCTCTTACCATTTTTTCGGCTTTTTCCATTGTAATGCCTTTTTTCTTTCTAAGCTCATAAAATTCTTTAACATAGCCTTCTAATTTTTCTGAAATATTGGGGTCCATTATTTCAGCTTTTGAAATATCTGAATTTAGTTTTTTAGCATTTTCTCTTATTTTAGCTTCATTTCCTACAAGAACTAAATCTGCTAGCCCCTCTTTTAAAATTGTGTTTGCTGCAATTAAGTTTCTCTCTTCTTCGCCTTCTGCTAATATTATTTTTTTCCTATCTTTTTTAGCATCTTCCATTAAGCTTTCAATTAAATCCATGTTTTTTCTCCTTTCGAACTTTGGAAACAATCTTGTAATTTCCACTCTTAGATTTTAAATTCTTAAGTTGCAAAAATCTAGCAATTATAAATCTTGGAATTAAAAAATCTAATTTTTAATTTATTTATATAAATTCACACGTTAATAATATTATTATCTAATATTCATATATAATATAAACCCATTGCAATATAATTTTCAACAAAAAATTAAAAATTTTTTTCCAGCCAATAAATTCAGTATGTTGCGAATTTTCAGTCTATATTAATTGTTTAAATTAAAATTTTATGGAATTGATTTAATAATATAAATTAAAACTTCACAATATTTGTTATAATACTTAATGAGGTGATTTGTTTGAATATAACTGGAATTGTTGCTGAATATAACCCACTACATAATGGACATATCTATCATTTACTCCAAACAAAAAAAATATGCAGCAGCGACGGAATAGTATGCGTTATGAGTGGAAATTTTGTTCAACGAGGTGAGCCAGCCTTAATTGACAAGTGGAATAGAACAAAAGCTGCTATTCTTTCTGGAGTTGACCTTGTAGTAGAGCTTCCATGCATTTATTCTTTATCTTCTGCAGAATTTTTTGCATTTGGTGCTGTAAGTCTTTTAAATTCACTTGAAGTAGTAAACAGTCTGTGCTTTGGAAGTGAATCTGGAAATATTAAAAATATAGAATTGATAGCTGCCATATTAAATAAGGAGCCTGAAGAATACAAAAACTTTTTAAAAGACAATCTCAAACAAGGATTATCTTTTCCTAAGGCAAGAATGAAAGCAATTAAAGAGTTTTTTTTAAAAAATTTAGATTTTTTCTTTAGACGAAAATGACATGACATATTCCAACAATGTGCTTGGAATTGAATACTGTAAAAGCTTAAAAAAGTTGAATAGTACAATAAAGCCTTATACAGTAAAAAGAAAAGGAAATCTATACACAGATACTAAATTATCTGATTATCCAAGTGCTACAGCAATAAGAAACCACTTGAAAAAATCTAATAATATTGATTTGCTAAAGGATTTAGTACCTAAAAGTTCCTTTAGCATTATAAAAAGCAACGTAGACAATATTACTTTTAAAGACAGCATGTTTAATTTCTTAAAATATAAAACTTATATAAATAAAGATTCTTTAAAAAACTTGCCTGATGTTTCAGAAGGTCTAGAAAATAAAATATATAATGCTTTAGTAAACTCTAACAGCATAGATGAGGCATTAACCCTTATGAAGAGCAAAAGGTATGCCTATACGCGTCTTACAAGAATTTTATCCCAATATTACATTGGATTTGACTGTTATAATACAGAGCATTTAAGAAAATTGCCCTGTCCTTATGCACGAATTTTGGGTTTCAATAAACGCGGAAAAGAAATCCTTAGGCTTATGAAGTCAAAAAGTAAAATTCCCCTAATTTCTAAAGTAAATAGAATAGAAGATGAAATATTAAACCTGGATATGCAAGCAACTAGAGCATACAGTTTAATTAATAATTCTATAAACCCTCTTGATGACTATTTAAAAAAGCCTATAATATTTTAATTATATGTAATATTCTTTCATTCTCCTAAAATATTATATTGTATATAGTGAAACTTAAATTTTATAGTTAAGCAATTTATCCATGTGTAAATAATATTTTAGGAGGGATTATCTTTGATAGTTCTATTTTTTAATTATCCCAATTATATTTCTTTTATTTCTTTTATTTAGAAAAACCACACCTGTAAAGTCTATAAATATATTAATTACTACTATATGTTCAATAATTGTAGTATTTATAATTTTAAGTCCAGAAATATGTCTTAAATTTTCAATAAATGGAGCAAAATTATTTTTTTATAATGTTTTCCCTTATGTTTTTCCTTTTATGATTTTATCAAATCTTATAATATATTATAATGGTGTTGAGATATATTCTAAATTTCTAGGTATACTTTGTAAGCCTCAAAAATTACCTAAAAATACAGCAATAGTGCTCGCAATAAGCGCTCTTTGCGGATATCCTCTTGGTGCAAAGTATTCTTGCGATCTCTATGAGGAAGGGGTGATCGATTTTAATACCTTCGAAAGGATTATAAACATAGCTTCTAATGCAGGTCCACTTTTTATAGT
Organism: Clostridium sp. DMHC 10; assembly: GCF_001270375.1. NCBI lineage: Bacteria > Bacillati > Bacillota > Clostridia > Eubacteriales > Clostridiaceae > Clostridium > Clostridium sp. DMHC 10. Next base: position 92,800 of record NZ_LGVB01000010.1, on the reverse strand, counting down.
TGGAGCCGTGGGGACATCAATGCTGGGAAATAAATATTCAGGATATATTCTCTTGGCATCCTGTTATCTTTCATGCATACTTATGGGTATATTACTTCCATATAAAGCTTCAATTACACATGTACGCACTAAAAAGAAAAGCAATACTAGGAAAGAAAATAACTTAGGCATTTTTATAAAAAAAAGCGTTGAAAATGCGCTTCAAGTATCAATTCAACTTATGGGATTTATAGTTTTTTTCTCCGTATTAATAGGTATATTAAAAAATTCCTTTTTATTTAAAAACATTCAAAATCCCATGGTTAAATCAATAATACTTGGTTGTATTGAAATGACTAATGGTTGCTCAATAATTTCTACTTCAGAAACTTCATTTGAGTTAAAAATGATTTTAACAAGCTTTTTAATGTGCTTTGGGGGATTCTGCGTTATATCTCAAATTTACTCATTTATAGGGAAATATGAAATTTCTCCTACTAAATTTATACTAAGAAAGCTTATCCAAGGTGTCTTAGGAAGCTTTATATGTTTTATCCTAATAAATGTTTTGCCTAAGCAAGAAATAAAATATACTTTTAATTTTCAGCTTTCAAAATACAATTTTATATTATACTATATTTCTTTAATTATAATTTTTATAATTCCTATACTTTTAAGCAAAATTCTAAGGCGAAAATATTAATGCTTATTACTCGACCTTTTTAGTTCGTCAATATTTTCACTTATGACATCGCTTATAGCTTTAAAATCATTTTCAATATCCATATCAAATTGTTCCATATCCTTTTTAATTCTATCTCCTGTTTCATTTTTTCTAATTTCAATTTGTTCATCTAGTTTTTTCAGAAGATTATATGCATACTCGATTGAAGCAAGTTTTATTTCCTCTGCTTCTTTTTTTGCAGAAATTATTATACACTGAGCCTTTTCCTCAGCTTCCTTTGTAATATCATGTTTTTCAACTTCTTCTCTTATATTCTGAAGATTTCTTTCTCTTATAGCATCCGCTTCTTTAATAGCATTATTAAGTATTTTTTCTTTATCACTAATGATCCTCTGAGCTTTTCTAAATTCATCTGGAAGCTCATCAATAATTTGAGTTATAACATCTATCATTTCTTTTTTGTTTACTGACACCTTACGTGAAAGAGGAAATTTACTTCCCGTTTCAACTATTTCTTGCAAGTATTCCAGTAACTTCATTATATTCATACTCTATTCCCCCAAATTGTACAATAATAATATTACTTAATGTTTTTTACTTTTCTTGCAACATCTGATATTATTTCATCTGGTACAAGTCCCTTAATACAGCCTCCCAAAAAGGCCACTTGCTTAATAGATGAAGAACTTAAAAATGAAAATTCTGAACTTGTCATCATAAATACAGTTTCAATTCCTGGATCCAACTTTTTATTCATTAATGAGGTTTGAAGCTCATATTCAAAATCCGCTACACTTCTAAGTCCCCTTACCATAACATTAGAGTTGTTCTCCCGCATAAAATCAACAAGAAGTCCATTAAAGCTCTTTACACTTACATTATCATAAGGTTTTACAACCTTTTTTATAATATCTACTCTTTCATTAATCGTAAATAACCCATTTTTATCTGGATTAACAAGGACTCCTACAAGAACCTTGTCAAACACCCTAGATGACCTTTTTATTATGTCTAAATGTCCATTAGTAATCGGATCAAAACTTCCAGGGTACACAGCTACTTTCATCTTTAGTCCTCCTTATATCTATAAAAGCAAATTGTTGTATTACCATATTTCTTGTGTCTTATAAGTCTAATGCTTTTATTTCCTTCATAAATTTCTTCGCCAGAATCAATTTTAGTAACAATAAGCCATCCCCCTTAAGCATACCTTTGCTGCTTATAATTTCTACAGCCGGCGGAATCATATCTTTCGAATAAGGTGGATCAATAAATATTAAATCGAACTCTTCATTTTTATCGCCCAAATTTTCTAAAGCCTTATATGAATCCATGTTAATTGTTTCGCATTTATCATCAAATTTTAAATTTTCCACATTTTTTCTAAGCAAACTATATGTTTCAGGACTTTGATCTATCAAAACACATCTTTTAGCTCCTCTACTCACTGCTTCAAGGCCTAAACTTCCCGTACCAGCAAAAGCATCAAGAACAATTGAATAGGGAACTTCATTCTGAATTATATCAAAAATGGATTCTTTAACTCTATCCAAAGTAGGTCTTGTCACCATGCTTGCTGGTGGTAGCAATTTTCGCCCTTTTGCAATACCTGAAATTATCCTCATAATGTTTCCTCCAATTCAAGGCAAATTTTCGTTAATATTTTATCACATTTATGTATAACATACAAAAACTATTTTGTTAAATTTTTAATTTTTACTGTTATATAATACGCTTTATAGTGTTGCCGACTCAACTTTTAGCTTATATATGCATCATAATACCTTGAACATAGGATTTTGAAACATGTATAAGTTGAGTTTAGATATGGTAACACTTTAATTAAAGCATATATATCTAGATGTACTTTTTAATTTTTCAGCAATATATTTTTTAACTTTTATATCTTCATCAGCTTTACTTAAAATAAGTTTTTTTGCTTCTTCATTTGCAAGCTTAAGTGTATTTATATCATCTACAACATCACTTATAATAAGCTCATTATCTCCACTTTGTCTTATTCCAAAAACTTCCCCGCTTCCTCTAAGTTTTAAGTCCTGCTCTGAAATGTAGAAACCATCTGTACTTCCTGATATTATTTTCATTCTTTTTTCAACTATCTTATTTTTAAGTTCAGTTATCAAAATACAATAGGAATTATACTCACCACGTCCAACCCTTCCGCGAAGCTGATGCAGCTGGGCAAGACCAAATCTTTCTGCATTTTCAATAATCATAACAGATGCATTTGGTACATTTACTCCTACCTCTATGACCGTGGTGGATACAAGTACCTTTATTTTTCCAGCTTTAAATTCATTCATTACCCTTTCTTTATCCTTAGCTGGCATTTTGCCGTGGAGCATTTCGGTTTCTACATTTTTAAAATATGTACTTTTTAATTCCTCATATAGCTTTTCTACAGAAGTAAGTTTAAGCTCATCATTTTCTTCAACTAATGGACATACTACGTATATCTGTCTTCCTTCTTCAATTTGTTTCAATGCAAAATTATAAACCCTGCTTTTTTCATTGCTTTTTATATAATATGTTTCAATTTTTTTCCTTCCCGGCGGCAGCTCATCTATTATCGATACATCAAGATCGCCATATAAATACAATGATAAAGTTCTTGGTATAGGCGTAGCTGTCATCACAAGCACATCAACGTTATCCCCCTTATTGAAGAGTTTATTTCTTTGCATAACACCAAATCTGTGAAGTTCATCTGTAACAATCATTCCAAGATTTTTAAATTCTACATTATCTTCAATTAGAGCATGAGTACCTATAATTAAATCAATTTCTCCACTCTTTAATTTTTCCTTTATATCATTTTTATTTTTTGCTGTTACACTTCCAGTTAAAATTTCAATTTTTATATCAAAGCTGCTGAATAAATTATTAGCTTCTTTAAAATGCTGCTTTGCTAAAATTTCTGTAGGAGCCATTAATGCCCCCTGATATCCATTCTTTATAACATTAAATAGTGCAATTAAAGCAACTACAGTCTTACCTGAACCAACATCTCCTTGAACAAGCCTATTCATTGAATTTGGTCTTTTTTCATCAACAAGTACTTCCCTTATAACTCTATTTTGTGCATCTGTAAGCTTAAACGGCAATTTTTCCTTTAACACTTTAAGCTCTGACGATATTTTAAATGCAAATCCCTTATTATTAGCTTTAACATATTCTTTAAGCATCAATATTTTTAATGAGTATGTAAATAGTTCTTGAAACTTTAACCTTCTTTTGCTTTCCATAAGTTCAACACTATCCTTAGGACTGTGAATTCCTCTAAGCGCTCTATCAAGGTCATAAAAGCTATACTTTTCAACCAGCCATTTAGGCATATTTTCACTAATCTTAATTTGTTTTAATAACTCTAGTATTATTCTTATAAAAAAGCTATTTTTTAAAGTTCCAGAAAGAGCATACTTGGGAACTATTTTATTATTATTATTTATATCTCCATTTAAAATCACAGGGTTATTTACCGTAATTTCTTTGCTCGTTTTTTTTATTTTCCCAATTATTTTATACCAATTATTATAAATAAATTTGCTTTTTATATAAGGTTGATTGAACCATACAGCATAAAAATTATTTTTTCCATCTGAAAACATCATTTTAGTTACAATTCTTCCACTCTTAGCTCTAAATTCTCTTTCTAACTTTATTGGCATACAATTTAAAACTATTTTATCACCATCTTGTGTCTCTAATATGGAAGGGCATGAAGATATATTATCATAGGATTTTGGAAAATATAAAAGCAAATCCATTATAGAAAATATACCACATTTATTTAATTTTTCTGCCATTTTAGGTCCTATTCCTTTTAAACTTGATATATCCGCATTGATATTCATAACTTTTTCACTCCAAAATATTTCTATAGGGACTTTGTTCTAAAATATAGCCCTCTATAAAAAAGAAAGTAGCACTGCTACTTTCTTTTTTATACAACTCAATAACAATATCTACTCAACAGATACTATAAAATAATATAATGGCTGCTCACCAAAGCTGCACTGTACATCTTTAGTTGAATATTTTTTCTCAAGCTTTTTAACCAGCTTTTCTACTTCACCATTATCGCAATCTTTTCCATAATAAACAGAAATAAGTTCACTATTGTCGTCAATCATGCTGTCTATGATATCTTCACAAACTTCGTAAACATTATTTCCGATCTTTTTTATTTTTCCTTCAATAAGACCCAATATATCGTTTTCCTTTATATTGTTTCCATCTATTTCAGTATCTCTAACTGCATAAGTTACAGAGCCTGTCTTTACATTTTTAATAGCCTCTGCTAAATTCTCGATATTAGCTTGCGCTTCTCCATCATAATCAAATTCAGCAAGGCAAGTGATAGCCTGTGGCATTGTAGTTGTAGGAATTACATATACATTTTTTTCTGATAAATCTTTTGCCTGATTTGCCGCCATGATTATATTTTTATTGTTTGGAAATACTATTATATTTTTCAGCATCAATTTCATTGATACTTGAAAGTATATCTTGAGTACTTGGATTCATGGTCTGCCCACCTTCTATTACCTTATCCACACCCAAATCTTTAAATATTTTTGTTATTCCTTGACCTAATGCAACTGATATAAAACCATATTTTTTATGCTGCGATTCTGTAGAAACTTCATCATAACTTTCTTTATTATCAGCTTCTGACTTAAGCCCAAGAACCTCCCTATGCTCTTCTCTCATGTTATCTATTTTTATTTTAGAAAGTTCCCCAAGCTTTACGGCTTTCGATAAAACAACACCTGGATCATTAGTATGTATGTGAACTTTTGTTATATCATCCACATTTACAACTATCATGCTGTCACCTATTTTAGATATTTCATTTCTAAATTCTGTAACGTCAGATTCATTTGAATGTATTATAAACTCTGTACAGTATCCAAATTTTATTTCTTCATCAACATTCACTCCAGCTGTCTTAACAGTTTTAGATGATTTTATCTCGCCACTTAGTTCTACATTTAAATCATCTCTTAATGCCTCATACATTCCTTTTAATATTATAAGAAGTCCTGTTCCACCAGAATCTACAACCTTTGCCTTTTTTAAAACTGGAAGCATTTCAGGAGTTCTATTTAATGCCTCTTCACTAAACTCACATACCTCTTCTAACAATTCTGTAATATCAGTTTTATTGCTTTTTAATGCACTTTCACCAGCACTTCTTACTATAGTTAAAATAGTGCCTTCTGTTGGTCTCATTACAGCTTTATATGCAAAATTTGCTCCTTCCATTAAACAATGCGAAAACTTTTCACTATCTATTATTTCAGCATCACCAATTCCACTTGAAATTCCTCTTAAAATTTGTGATAATATTACTCCGGAATTTCCTCTTGCTCCCATAAGTGCACCTTTGGCTAACTTTTTAGACATTTCGCCAATTGGGGAAGTTTTAGCACTATTAACTTCTAAAACTGCATTTCTGAAAGTCATGGACATATTAGTTCCTGTATCACCATCTGGTACAGGAAAAACATTTAATGAATTTACAAATTCTTTTTGTTCCTCTAGTCTATTGCAGGCATTTACGATCATATTATAAAAACTATGCCCATCTATTGTTAAGTGTTTCAATTTTAGTACCTCCTTAGACTCTTACACCTTGCACATTTACTGTTATACTTGAAACCTTTAGTCCTGTGTAATTCTCTACATTATATCTTACTTTCTGAATTATATTGTTTGCTATAACTGAAATTTTTGTGCCATATTCAACTATAATATATAACTCAACACTTAATTTATTTTCCTTACAATTTATTTTAACACCTTTGCTTAAATTTCCGCCTTTTATGAGCTCCCAGAGTCCATCCTTAGCATTTTTAGAAGCCATACCAACTACACCATAACATTCCATAGTTGAAACCCCTATAATATTAGCAAGTGTTTCCACAGAAAAATTTATATTACCATTTTCATTGGAAATCTGCATCATTTTAAATTCCTCCTTAACTATAAGCATAATACAATTTTATATTAAAACAAACAATTATTCAATAAGTTTAAAAATTTAATTGCTATAATTTATGAAAAGAAATTAATTTTCTCTTGCATATTTTGCTCAATATATGATAAAATATGATATGTGTTTTGTTTGGAATGTATTTTTTACATATATAAGGGAGGTGTATACATAATGTCAAGAAAATGCGATATATGCGGAAAAGGTGTTGTTGCTGGCGTACAATATAGCCATGCACATAATCAATCAAAAAGAACATGGCTTCCTAATATAAGAACAGTTAAAGCTGTAGTTAATGGAACTCCAAAAACTATTCATGTATGTACTAGATGCTTACGTTCAGGAAAAGTACAGCGTGCTATATAAAATAAAAAATGCAGTTGTTTATCAATTGCATTTTTTATTTACATTAAATTTAGTTTTATGTTTAATTTTTTTTTTCTCACAAAAACTTTGATTATGGTCGATAAAAATTTTGGAAGCTTTACGGCGATAATTTTCATACTATATCCCCTCCTAAAATATAATCACAAATACACTATTATCTATATATAATTTATATGCATTTAAATACTCAATTATGGCAATGTTCTATTAAATACCAACCTAAATATATGAGCCCTGCTCCAACTGCAATTATCCATCCACAAACTGGTATTACAACAGCGATTATTATACCAGCACCTACAGAGGTTACTATTAAACCAAGCGTATTTTTTTCAATTTTCTTCTTAAAACTTTTTGACATAACAAGCACCTCCTTTAGTAACTCACTAACATTATATGCTGAATCACTAAAAAAGTTTACTCATTAATCTCTAGATTTAAATACAATTACATATCCTTTTTCAAAAGTTATTTTAACACTTACATCCAAAAATTCATTTGATATGGTCCTTGGATCTCCAAACTTCAGATTATAATCAAGAAGAGGATATTTGGCTCCCTCTATGGATAAATTTTTAACTTCATTCATATATGCTTGTATTGAAAACATCTCACCTTTTTTGCCTTCCAGTACAGATGTCTTATCTATTATAAATATTGTGTTATTATCATCTTTTATGCATGCTTTTATTCCTCTTTTATTGCATCTTAAAAGCAGCCCCATGTTTCCAAAAAGATGATCAAGTCTTGTACCTGTACATCCCAAAAAAACGACTTCATTTACATCCAATTTTAAAGCCTCAGAAAGTGCTAATTCAGTATCAGTAAAATCTTTTTCTTTTGGATATTTAAATACATTAATGCAATTATTTTTAAAATATTCAAAAGCTTCTTTACTTATAGAATCAAAATCTCCAAGCAAAATATTAGGTTTTATTCGGTACTTGTACAAGCAATTTGCACCACTATCGGCACATATTAAAAAATCACAGTTTTTTAGCTCGTCCATTAAAAGCTTCTCAGATGGCTCCTTGCCTCCAGAAATTATAACTACTTTCATTAAATTATGCTTCCTTTTAATAAATTAATATTTTCTTCTATTGCATTATCTTTAAATACAGCTGAACCTGCAACTATAACATTAGCTCCAGCTTTTACTACATTTTTTATATTATTAGCTCCAATTCCGCCATCTACTTCAATTAAAATATCCTCATTAATATCCTTAGAAAGTTCCTTTACTTCTTTTATTTTATTCAAAGAATAGTCAATAAATTTTTGTCCCCCATAACCAGGGTTAACTGTCATTATAAGTACCATATCTACTGAACCTAATATATCTTTAATACACATAACCGGTGTCCCTGGATTTAACGCAATACAAGCCTTTATTCCAAAACTTTTTATATAATTAATAGTTCTATCAATGTGTCTATCAGCTTCATAATGAATTGTAATAATATCAGCGCCACATTTTACGAATTCTTCTATATATCTTGATGGATCCTCTATCATAAGATGAACATCAAATGTTTTTTTAGTGTAATTTCTTATAGACTTTATTATAGGAAAGCCAAAACTAATATTAGGTACAAAATTACCATCCATTACATCGATATGTATAAAATCAGCATTAGATTTATCTAAAACTTTTATTTGCTCTCCTAATCTTGAAAAATCTGCTGATAAAATTGATGGTGCTAATTTAATCATTTATACTTCCTCCTAGCCTTTAGTTCTTCTAAGGCACTAACATAAAAGTCATATCTGCTTTTATGTATTTTCCCTTGATTTACTGCCTCTTTAACTTCACATTCAGGTTCCTTGTAATGAAGGCATCCTGAAAATTTGCACATATCACTATATTTTAAGAATTCCGGAAACAATTCTTTAAGTTCCTCAGTTTCCAAAAATTTTATGTCAAGAGAGGAAAACCCTGGGGTATCAACTAAGAATCCCCCATTGAGTTCTATAAGTTCACTGTGTCTTGTTGTATGTTTACCTCTCTTTATTTTTTCACTTACATCTCCAGTTTGCATAGCTTCTTTGCCTACTAATCCATTAAATATAGTAGATTTTCCAACTCCTGAAAACGCCGCATACTACAGTTACATTTCCACTTAATTTATCCTTTAAAGCATCCATGCCAATTCCACTTTTTGCATTTAACATTACGTATTCATAACCAATTGTTTCTATAATACTTTTCATGTTTGAAATCTCATCATCAGAAGCCATATCTATTTTGTTAAAACATATAACCGGCTTTATTTCCTTTGCTTCACATAAAACAAGAAACTTATTAAACAAATCATTATTAAAGTTAGGATTTCTCATAGCAAATACTACAAATGCCTGAGTAATATTGGCTACGAGTGGTCTTTTAAGTTCATTAAATCTAGTTTGAATTTTATCTATTACCCCTTTGTCACCATCGACAGATATTAAAACTCTATCACCAACAATAGGAGTCATTTCATTAAATCTAAATTTCCCTCTTGCCTTACATTCATATACTTTTTCCCCAACTTTAACATAATAAAATCCTGCTATACCTTTAACTATTATCCCTTGCATAAATCCTCCAATTACAAAATTTACTTTTTATCACCACTACCATTTTGAGTGTTTGAGCCTTCCTGACCGTTACCTGTAGATGTCGTAGTATTTCCACTACCCTGCTGATTATTGCTTGGCTGTGTAGGAGGTGTTGTATTGCTACCACCGTTGCCCTGTGGCCCACCACTCTTAGTATTAGTACTGGTCGCCTGCGTATTTGTGTTAGTATTGTTATTATTATTTGATTGTGCTGTTGAATTATACTTTAAAACTATAATAGTAACAGTTGAATTTTTAGCAACTTTTGTACCAGGCCCTGGGGTTTCAGATTCAACTATGCCATCCTTACTTGAATCAGTGGTATATTTCATTTGAATATTTACATTAAATCCAGAAGCCTTAAGTGCTGCACTTGCATCACTTTGTGTTCTGCCTGATACATCTGGTACAATTACAGTATCGCTTTCACTAGAACCAGTACTTATAACTAAATCTATAGTTTTACCTTTTTCAAGACTACTTCCTCCTGATGGATCTTGATCAATTACATATCCCTTTTGAACTTCATTACTACTTATTCTTCTAATATTTCCAACCTTATACCCACTTTTAGTTATTTGATCTTTCGCTTCACTTTCTGATAACATAAAAAGTGTAGGAACTGTACTTGTTTCTTGACCTGAACTTATATCTACTCTTACTGTAGTGCCTTCATCAACTTCCGTATTTTCACTTGGAGAGCATGCTATTACTGTTCCAACTGGCTTATCGCTTTTTGTTCTTTGAACAACTTCGAATTTTAATTTTACATTAGCAACAGCTTTTTTAGCATCTCCCTCTTTAAGTCCAATAATCTTCGGAACCTTAACCCTACTAACCGAACTTCCTCCAAGAAGTCCTGCTCCAAGTGCAAAAAATAACACACAGCCAGCCAATATTATGACTCCTATAATAGATGCAGCTATTATCTTTTTCTTTTTGCTTACTTTATTATTTTTAGGTTCATCTTCTTCTGGATCTTCTGCATCTTCTAAACCTTCATTATCCTCAAAACCATCTTTGTTCTTAGTAAGATCTTTTTCTAAGCCTTTTGCCTTTACTGGTTCCATTACTCTAGTGTAATCTTCATCGTCATCTACACTTATAGTCTCGTCAAAATCATCTATTTTATAATTACTTTTCATTCTAATAAGATCATTTAATATTTGTCTTGCATTTTGATATCTGTCATCAGGATTTTTTTGAAGGCACTTTAAAATCAAACTATTAAGTGATTCTGGTATATTTTCATTTAAATTCTTCGGAGGAACAACTGGTTCTTGTATATGCTTTAAAGCTACAGAAACAGGAGTATCTGCATCATGAGGAACTTTACCCGTTACCATTTCATAAAGAACTATTCCAAAAGAGTATATATCTGTTCTGCAATCAACCTTTTTTTCCCTGCGCCTGTTCAGGTGATAAATAATGTGCAGACCCAACTACTTTGTCTGTACTTGTAATTGTAACTGAATTTGAAGCTTTTGCTATTCCAAAGTCTGTAACCTTAACAATTCCATCTTTTGTAACCATTATATTATGAGGTTTTATATCCCTATGAATAATATTATTTTTATGAGCACAATCAAGAGCTTTACTGATTTGAATAGCTATTGTTATAAGCCTCTTTGTATCTATTCGCTTTTCTTGCTTTATTATTTCCTTAAGAGTTTTTCCGTCAATGTATTCCATAACTATATAATTTACTCTTCCATCTGCACCAACATCATATATATTGACAATATTGATATCTGAAATACTTGCAACAGATGTTGCTTCCCTCTTAAATTTAGCCACAAAATCATCATCATCGGAAAGTTCATTTTTAAGAACCTTCACAGCTACATTTCTATTTAAAACTGTATCCTTTGCTTTGTATACAATCGCTGTGCCACCTACACCTATTTTTTCCTCCAATTTATATCTATTACTTAGAACAGTTCCTATCATCTCTACACTCTCCTCCAAATACAATAACTGATATATTATCTCTACTTCCCTTTATTTTGCTTAATTCAACGAGTTACTACAGGCTTCATTGTTATCATTTTTAATTACAATATTGTAAATGTCCTGAGTAGTTACCCCATTGGTCAACCCATCAGTAGATAATACACATTTATTAACTTCAGTTAAATCTATATTAAAAATATCAACATCCACAAATTCACTAGTTCCAAGTGCCCTTGTTATTATGTTCTTATTAGGATGAGTCATTGCCTCTTCCTCAGTTATGGTACCAGTATCAACAAGCTGTTGTACAAGAGAATGATCTTTAGTTATTTTTTTTATTTCATTTTTTGTAATTGTAAAGCAACTGCTATCCCCAACATTAGCTACAGCCATACTGTTATTCTTTACCAAGCATGCAGTTATAGTAGTGCCCATTCCAGATAAGCGTTCTGAAACCTTTGATTTTTCATATATCTTTTCGTTAGCATAGTGAACTGCATTTTCAAGAAGTATTCCCATTTGTTCTTCTTTAATATCGCTTTTCCACTTTATGTATTCTATAGTAGCTTCAACTGCAATTTTGCTTGCAACTTCACCGGCATTGTGCCCTCCCATTCCGTCTGCAATAATATAAAGTTTTAAATCTCCATCTTCGTAATAATCAGCATAATCTTCATTTAGCTTTCTAACATTACCAATATCAGATACTATTCCTACCATCTTCACACCTCTTATCATCATCACTTTGATTTAAGTAATTTCTTCTCAGTTGACCGCATGCCGCATTAATATCTAAGCCCATTTCTTTTCTAACTGTATTTTCTATGCCAGCTTTAGATAAAACCCTTGAAAATTCTTCAATAGTATTTTTAGAAGGTTTTTCATATGAGGTTTCCTTGACTGAATTTACTGGAATTATATTTACATGACATAACATTCCTTTAAGTAGGATTGATAGTTCTCTTGCATTTTCGATGCTGTCATTAACATCCTTTACCAAAGAATATTCAAAGGTAACTCTTCTTTTGGTGATTTTAGAATAATTACTGCATGCATCAATTATTTCGCTAATACTATATTTATTAGCAATTGGCATGATTTTTTTCTTAAATTATCATTTGGTGCATGAAGAGAAATTGCAAGTGTAATTTGAAGATCTTCTTTTATTAAATCATATATTTTAGGTACTATTCCGCAGGTGGAAAGTGTAATATGTCTTTGACCTATATTCAAGCCCTGATTATCATTGACGAGTCTTATAAATTTGATTACATTATCATAATTATCTAGGGGTTCACCACTTCCCATAAGCACTATATTAGATATTCTTTCACCAATTTCGTTTTGTGCCTCAAGTACTTCAGCAAGAATTTCTCCTGCTGTTAAATTTCTTATACGTCCGCCAATAGTAGATGCACAAAAACTGCACCCCATTCTACATCCAATCTGGGTTGATACGCATATCGAATTTCCATAATCATATTTCATTATAACACATTCAATTACATTTCCATCGTTGTATTCAAATAAAAATTTACTAGTGTCACCATACTTTGAATCCAATCTTTTAATCACTTTAGGTATTCCTAAATAAAAGCTATCACTTAATTTTTGAGTAGTACTTTTAGGGATATTTTTCATATCGGAAAAACTAAAGTTTCCTTTATAAATCCAATCATTTACTTGTTTAGCTCTAAAAGATTTTTCGCCATGAGTTTCCATCCAATTTTTAAGTTCATCTAAACTCAGGTCTAAAATATTTTCCATTTAACATTCACCTACCACAATTTCCTTAATTTGCACATAAAAAAACCATCCATGTGTTCATTTGGAAGTATTGTAACACCGTATTCACCATACCTTATATTTGGAGCATCTCCAAAAAATATCTCCTCTATTTTAAAATTATTATGACTAGCTATAAATCTTTTTATATTATTTTCATTTTCATCCTTATTAAGAGTACAAGTTGAATAAAGTATGACCCCACATTTTTTCAAATATTTAGAAGCATTCTGAAGTATTTTTTCTTGAATTCCACACAATTCTTTTAAATCATTAATACTTTTATTCCACTTTATTTCGGGCTTTTTCTTTATGATACCGAGACCAGAACATGGAACATCAACTAATATTCTATCAGCTTTTCCCCTAAATTTTTCGTTATACACCTCAGCGTTCATTACATCACAGTTTATATTTGTAATGCCAAGTCTTTTAGCATTCTGTTCTATAAATCTTAATTTATTTTTATGTACATCAAAAGCATATACAACTCCAGTATTGTTTGAAATTTCACTTATATGAGTTGTTTTACCACCCGGTGCACTGCATAAATCCATAACATACATGTCCTTATCAATTTCCATACATGGAACTGTAAGCATTGCACTCTCATCTTGAACAGTAAAATCTCCTTCCAAAAATAGTGGATTATTCTCTATACTGCTGCCTCTTTTTATTTTTATAGCCTCAGGACATATATATCCCTCTTCAATATCGTAACCTAACTCCTGCAACTTATGAAACATTTCATCGTAAGTTACTTTGAGTGAATTTACTCTAACTGTAACATTAGGCGTAGAATTTAATCCACCTAGTATACTGTCAATATTTTCAGCACCATATTGCTTTATGAAAAAGTTAACCATCCACGGTTCAAAGGAGTATTTAAATGCAAGAACCTTAATTTTATCTTTGGAATTGCAAAAATCCTCATCTAACCTTCTTAGATAGTTTCTAAGAACACCATTTACAAACTTAGAAGACTTAAGAGATGAATATTTTTTTGCAAGTTCAACGCCTTCATTTACAACTGCAAAATCAGGTATTCTGTCAAGATACTTTATCTGATATACAGAACTTCTAAGTATATTTAATATAATTTTATCCAGCTTACTAAACTTAACCGTTATAAACCTTTTAAGGATGACATCAATTGTATATTTATATTTTATAGTTCCATACACTATTTCTGTTACAAGTCCCTTGTCGCTTTGGCTTAAGCCCGAACTTTTTAAAGTTTTATTAAGACTTATATTTGAATATGAATTATTGAAAAACACTTCATTTAAAACATCTATAACAACTTTTCTCGCATTTACCATATTTTTATTCCTTTTCTTTAATCTCTGTCTCTACTTATAATTATAAGTCTAAGTAATTGTGAAACTGCCATTAATGCTGCTGCTACATACGTCATCGCCGCTGCACTAAGTACTTTTTTTAGCCCCTTTTACCTCATCACCATAAAGTATTCCTCTACTTTCAAGAAGTTTTAGAGCCCTACTTGATGCATCAAATTCAACTGGTAAAGTTATGAGATGAAATACAACAACTGCTGCAAAAAGAACAACACCAATTCTTGCAAGGAATGGAATACTAAATATGATTCCTACAAAGAACAATATCCATGATGCGCTAGAACTCAAATTAACAGCTGGTACTATGGCATTCCTTATTTCAAGTGGAGCATAATGCTGCTTATGCTGAAAAGCATGACCTGTTTCATGCGCTGCCACTCCAATTGAAGCCACAGAAGTTCCATAATAAACTTCCTCTGAAAGTCTCATTACTCTATTTGCTGGATCATAATGATCAGTAAGTTTTCCTGGTACAACTTCTACAGGCACATCATATAAACCGTTGGCATCTAAAAGTTTCCGTGCTGCATCTGCTCCTGTATAACCATTTATACTTCTAACCTGTGAATAATGATTAAACGCAGAACTAATTTTTGATTGAGCCCAAAAAGAAAGCAAAATAGCTGGAATCAATAAAATATATGTAGCATCGAAATACATTCTAAACACCTCTTTATCTAATTTTTATTTTAGGCTTTATTTTAAAATAGTACCTTTTTCTATAGTATTACCTGCAATATAATCTTTAACACTCATTATTTTTTTACCTGGAAATTGAATTGACGTTACAAGAAGTTTTCCTTTAGTCGTCTCTATCTTTATTCCATCTTTACTTACATCAGTTATTAGTCCCGGTGTGCCTTCAAAATCACTATCAATTACCTTTGTCTTGTGTATTTTCATAACTTTATCTTTATAATGAGTATATGCTGAAGGCCATGGATTCAATCCTCTTATAAGATTATGAATTTTAACAGCATCGTTATTCCAATTAATTTCACCTAAATCTTTTGAAATTACTGAAATATAAGAAGCTTCCTCATCATTTTGTTTTTGAGGTGCAATTTTACCATCTTTAAAGTCTTCTATTGTATTTAAAAGAAGCTGTGCACCTTTTTCTGAAAGAATATCATGAAGCTGTCCTGCTGTCATATCAAAATCAATATCAGTTTCACACTTTAAAAGCATATCTCCCGTATCAATTCCTTTAGCCATAAGCATAGTAGTGACACCAGATTTTTTTTCTCCATTTACTATAGACCAAATTATAGGTGCAGATCCTCTATATTTAGGAAGAAGTGATGCATGAACATTTATACATGCATATTTAGGTATATTCAAAACTTCCTCTGATAAAATCTGCCCAAAAGCCACTACTACTATAAAATCTGGTTTTATTTCTTTAAGCTTTTCAACATATTCAGGCTCCTTTTTTAAACTTACAGGCTGAAACACAGGAATATTACATTCTAAAGCAATTTCTTTTACAGGAGACATTGCTAATTTTTTCCTCTACCCTTTGGTCTATCTGGTTGAGTAAAAACAGCTTTCACATCATAATTTTCTATAAGTTTTTTTAATGATGGCACAGCAAATTCAGGTGTACCCATAAAAACTATATTCAATTATTCTTCACCGCTTTCAATTAATTTATCTATAAATAAAACACCATCTAAATGATCAAACTCATGACACATTGCTCTTGCCATAAGCTGTGTACCTTCCACTATTATTTCTTCTCCTTTTTCATTTAGAGTTTTAGCTTTAACATATTCTGGCCTTTCTACCATTCCATCTTTACCTGGTATGCTTAAACATCCTTCGCTATCAACATATCTTCCTTTTGTCTCTAATATTTCTGGATTTATAAAAGCAATAGGACCCTCACCTACATCTATAACTACAACTCTTTTAAGTATTCCAACTTGAGGTGCAGCAAGTCCAACTCCATTGGCACTATACATGGTTTCCTTCATATCCTCAATTAATGTTAAGATTCTTTTATCTATTTTATCTACTTTTCTACTTTTCTTTCTGAGTAGTTCATCACCATATTGTCTTATATTTCTTATCGCCATACTATTACCTCCAAATAATTTATAATAAGCTTAAAGGATTTATATCGATTGATATCCTTATAACATTATAATCTTTTTTTAATATTTCATAAATAGATTTTTTAACAAAATCAGCTGTATTGTATGTAACTTCACCCTTAAGCAAAATTTGCCATCTATAAAATTCATTGATTTTTCCAATAGGTGAAGGACATGGTCCTAATATATCAATATTATCACAGCCTGAAAACTTATTTTTAAAAAAACTGCCAATTATTTGTGTATATTTTATTAATAAAGTTTCATTTTTTGAGCTCATATTAGCAATACATATTTTAGAAAATGGTGGATAATTCATACCCTCTCTTAGCATTATCTCAGTTTTATAAAAGTTTTTATAATCATTTTTAGAAGAATATTGTATTGCATAACTTTCTGGGGTATATGTCTGAATTATAACTTTACCTTTTTTACTACCTCTTCCAGCTCTTCCACTAACCTGAGATATAAGTTGAAAAGTTCTTTCTGCCGCCCTATAATCTGGAATATTAAGAGTAAGATCGGCAGCAACAATTCCTACAAGTGTGACTTCTTTGAAATCAAATCCTTTTGCTATCATTTGAGTGCCAATTAATATATCTGCTCCTCCATTTTTAAAAGAATTATATATAAGTTCATAAGAATTTTTTTTACCTGTAGTGTCTTTATCCATTCTCAAAACTCTTGCTGCACTAAATATTTTTTTAACTTCTCTTTCTACTCTTTCAGTACCAACACCAAAATACTTAACATATTTACTGCCGCATTTAGGACATATTTTAGGTATTTCCTCTGTACTGCCACAATAATGGCATATAAGATATTTTTTATCGCTGTGATAAGTCATAGGCACATCGCAGTTTTTACATTTAAATACAAAACCGCACTTTCTACATGATACAAAGGTTGAGAAGCCTCTTCTATTCAAAATAATATTATTTGTTCTTTTTTTTCTAAGGTTTCTTTAATAGCTGCATAAAGTTCTCTACTAAATATAGACTTGTTATTCTCCTTAAGTTCATCTCGCATATCTACTACAGATATTTCTGGCATCGAAGCACCGTCAGCTCTTTCACTTATATTAAGTAAAGTATATTGATTATTTTCACATTTATAATACGTATCTATAGATGGAGTTGCTGAGCCAAGTACAAGCTTGCAATTTTCAATTTCACTTTTCATTTCACCTATTTCTATTGCACTGTATTTAGGATCACTTTCAGATTTATAACTTCCTTCATGTTCCTCATCAATTACTATGATACCTAAATTTCTAAATGGCAAAAATATAGCCGATCTTGCTCCAACGGCCACTTTAACTTCACCACTTTTAACTCTTAACCATTCATCATATCTCTCTCCATCTGAAAGCTTACTGTGGAAAACTGAAACATCACTTCCGAATCTACCTTTAAATCTCTCTACCATTTGAGGAGTAAGTGATATCTCTGGAACAAGTATAATAGACTCTTTTCCTTCCTCTATCATCTTTTTTACAAGCGACATATATATTTCTGTTTTACCACTTCCAGTAACACCGTGAATCAAAAATTTTTTTAATTTAGAATCTATGATTGAATTTACAATCTCATGCTGCCTTTCATTCAATACTTTTTCTTCGTATTTATCAAAAACCCTATTATCACATCTTGAAACCACTTTTTCCAGAACTTCTAGCACTTCATGCTTTATCATTGTGTTTATAGATGACAACGAAAAATTAAATTTATGATTCAATTCACTTTTAGTATACACTCCATTATATTTTCTTACAGCATCATAAATATCTATGTAAGGTCTCTTCTTTAGCTTTTCTATAAGTTCATTTTTAATACATATTACATAATTAGTTTTATGCTTTATTCCTTTTGTTATTCCCGTTGGTATCATAAGTTTAATACAATCTATATAGCTGCAAAAATATCTTTTTTTCATTTTAAATATTAGTTCTATGTTTTTTTTGTAATAACGGAATAGTTAGTAACAATACTGCTTATTTCTTTTATCTTAATATTTTCATCCACATCGCTGATAAATTCTAAAACAAAGCCATTTACCTTTTTATTTCCCATACCAAAAGGCACTTTAACAATTTGACCTAATTTAATATTTTCCTTTAAAATCTCTGGAATTTTATATGTAAATATTCTATCAAGTGAAACTGCTTCGCTGTCTACTATTACTCCAATATAATTATTCACCGTATCACCCTTTAAATCAATAAGATTTAAGAGAACATTGAATCCTCTTAAACTTGGATACACTTCTAACAAAGTCACATTAGTTAAGCAAATAAAAAGCGCATTTAGCGCTTTTTATTAATCAAATTAAATAATTCTCTTGCAACATTTTTTTTACTCATTTTATCAAATTCCAAAATATTTTTTCCTTTGGAAATTATAAAAACCTTATTATTATCGCTTCCAAAACCTGTATCAAAAGCTGTAATGTCATTAGCTACTATGTAATCCAAATTTTTTCTTTTAAGCTTTAACATAGCATTTTCTATAAGATCATTACTTTCTGCTGCGAATCCAACTAAAATCTGAGTTGTTTTTATTTCACCAAGTTTTTTCAATATGTCATTGTCTTTCACAAACTCTATAAGCAAATTATCTTCAGACTTCTTTATCTTTTTGCTGCTGTAATTCTTAGCTTTATAATCTGATACTGCTGCTGCTTTAACAACTATATCATTACATGAGAAGTTATCTAAAACTGCCTTAAGCATTTCCTCATTAGTAGAAACTTTTACAACATTAACGCCAAAAGGAGCTTTTATACCTGTTTCACCACTTATAAGAGTGACTTTTGCACCTCTATCTCTTGCTTCTTCAGCTATAGCATAGCCCATTTTCCCAGTTGACCTATTTGTTATGTATCTTACAGGATCTATCGGTGCTATTGTTGGTCCTGCAGTAACCATTACCTTTTTCCCTTTTAAATCTTTTATATCATACAAGATACTTCTTATTGTTTCTGAAATTGTTTCTGTATCACAAAGCTTACCTTTGCCAGTATCTCCACACGCAAGTCTCCCACTTTCAGGTTCTATAAAACTATATCCATAATCTTTTAGCTTTTTTATATTATCCTGTACTATAGGATTTTCATACATATACGTGTTCATAGCAGGTGCAAAAACAACAGGACATCTTAAAGCTGCTGCCATTATTGTAGTTGAAAGCATATCATCTGCTATTCCATTTGAAACTTTTCCTATAATATTTGCCGTTGCTGGTACCACAACTAGTAAATCTGCTTTTTTAGCTAGAGATATATGCTGGATCTCCCACGCCTTAGGCTCATCAAACATATCTGTTATTACTGGATTACCACTTAAACTTTGAAAACTAAGTGGGGTTACAAATTCTGCCGCAGATTTTGTCATAATTACATCAACATTGAAGCCATTCTTTTTAAGTCTACTTATAACATCTAAAGCTTTATATGCAGCTACCCCTCCAGTTACACCTACAACAATATTCTTAGAATCCATCTTATTTTATACCCTCATGAACCACTTTAAAATTTACTTTTCCTTGATTAAGTTCACTAATAGCTATTGTAAGAGGCTTATTACTGTCTACATTTACAAGTGGTTTTTCTCCTTGTATCAACTGCCTAGCCCTTTTAGAAGTTATAACAACCAGTGAGTATTTATCTCCTACTCTTTCTTTCAAATCAACAATTGATGGATTAATCATAGAATTGTTCATGAACAATACCCTCCTTAGAATCTATTATGTTTTCTTTTATTCTATCAACTCTGCATTTTTCAGCAGCTATAATGCCTTGGATTTTACTAACAGCTACATCTACTTTATCATTTATAACCGCATAATTATATTTTGATACATAATTTATTTCCTTGTAAGCTGATTTAAATCTTCTCATAAGTGACTCTGGTGTTTCACTACCTCTGCCTATTATTCTCTTTTTAAGCTCATCCATTGAAGGCGGAAGTATAAAAATGAATACACCTTCTGAATAATTCTCCTTAACCTTAAGCGCACCTTGTATATCTATTTCTAGTATAACATCTTCCCCATTATTTATCTTTTCATTCACACTTGCCTTAGGTGTACCATAGTAATTTCCATAAACTTCTGCATATTCAAGAAAGCCATCATGCTCTATTCTATTTTTAAACTCCTCTATGCCGAGAAAAAAATAACTTTTTCCTTCTACTTCACCTTTTCTCGGTTTCCTTGTAGTTGCAGAAACTGAAATCCACAAATCTTGCTTTTCTAAAAGAGCCTTGCATATGGTACCTTTACCTGCACCAGAAGGACCAGATATTACAATTAATAAACCTTTTTTCATTTATTCATCAACCTCGTCTATGGCTATATCCTCATCCTTAGATGATAATCTATGAGCAACTGTTTCAGGCTGAACAGCAGACAATATAACGTGATCGCTGTCTGTTATTATAACAGCTCTAGTTCTTCTTCCATATGTAGCATCTATAAGCATTCCCCTATCTCTAGCTTCCTGTATTATTCTTTTTATAGGCGCAGATTCTGGACTTACTATTGCAATTAATCTATTTGCAGACACTATATTTCCAAAACCTATATTTATTAATTTTATTCCCATCTTAATCCTCCTAATATTATTCAATATTCTGTATTTGTTCTCTTATTTTTCTTATATCATTTTTTATATCAAGTACAGAATGTACTATATTGATATTATTTGATTTTGAAGCTATTGTATTTGCTTCCCTATTCATTTCTTGAACTATAAAATCAAGTTTTCTTCCTATTGGTTCATCCTTTTGAAGGGTATCCTTGAGTTGAATTATATGACTTTTAAGCCTTACTATTTCCTCATCAATGCATGCTTTATCTGCAAAAATTGCAACTTCCATTGAAATACGGGATTCGTCAATTTCCTTGTTTCCACCTAATAATTCTTTAATTCTTTCATCTAATTTCATTCTATATTCTTCCACAACACAAGAGGCTTTTTCTTCTATAGAGCATACATTTTCACTTATTATATCACATTTATTTTCTATATCCTCTTTAAGCTTTGCACCTTCTTTTTCTCTCATGTCTATAAGCTTATTAAGTGCATCTTTAAGA
Source organism: Clostridium sp. DMHC 10 (assembly GCF_001270375.1). NCBI lineage: Bacteria > Bacillati > Bacillota > Clostridia > Eubacteriales > Clostridiaceae > Clostridium > Clostridium sp. DMHC 10. The sequence continues at coordinate 70,847 of NZ_LGVB01000010.1, read as the reverse complement.
GGTATTAAAATTTCGTTCCAGATTTCATCAAAATTTTCTTCTTTTTGTTCTATAGATATAACATCAGGAAATTTCGAAATAAGCGATACAGAAATATCATCCTTTACATCATAACTTTCTTTTATTTTTCTCAAACAATTATAATAGCTATCTGCTAAATTCTTATTTAATTTAACATCATAATCATCGTCATTATAAATATTTTGAGTTACAAAAAATATCCACTTTTCCTCTTTTAAGCTTCTGCTGTGCTTCTCTTCTTATTTTATCCTCTAAAGATATAAGACTTCTTGGTAATTTCACATTAATATCAAGATACCTATGATTAACACTTTTTAATTCTATGGTAAAATTTCTCTTACCATTATCATAAATAGCTCTTCCAAATCCAGTCATACTTTTTAACATTGTAAATCATCCTTTCGTAAGAGCGTATTGTAAGGTCATATTTTAAAACAATAAGGAAATTTCAGAGTTTATATATAACAAACTCAATTATACCACATTTTTTACATGTTAATAGTACTTTTTTATTTTTAATCTTAAAATTCCTCAATTTGATTTAAATATTTATCTATATCTTTCAAATCCTTTGTTAAAGACAGTCTAAAATATCCATTTCCAAGATTTCCAAAACTATATCCCGGCGTAGTTATAATTCCATATTTTAAGATAAGTCTTTCATAAAATTCAGTTGTAGTATATTCCTTAGGAACCTTACACCAAATATAAAATGTAGCCTCACTATTATAGTATTCAATATTTTTTATTTTAAGTATATTTTTTGCTTTTTCTCTTCTCTCATCGTAAACTTTTCTATTTTTTTTAGTTTCTGATTGTATAATGTCTAATGCCTTGGTAGCCGCATATTGTATAGGCAAAAATTGACCAGAATCCACATTACTTTTTACTTTTAAAAGTTCTCTTAACACTTTTGGATTTCCAACGGCATATCCTATTCTAAAACCAGTCATATTAAAAGTTTTTGAAAATGTACCAATCTCTACAGATTTTTTTTCTTTATCGAATTGAAGCAGACTAATAGGTCTTTTACCTTCTCTTACTATTTCAATATAAGCAGAGTCATTTACTAGTATCATGCCTCTATCTGAGCAAAACTTAACGATTTCTTTAAAGAAGACATCATTTGCTTCAGCTCCAGTTGGATTATTAGGATAATTTATTATAAACATTTTGCTTTTTTTAGCTATACTTTCAGGTATTTTATTTAATTCTGGTAAATAATTATTTACATCTCTAATTGGAAGTTTATAAGTATTAACCCCCACAATATAGGACTAGTAACATAAACCTGATAGCAAGGATTTGGCACTATTATAGAATCTCCTATATTACAAACCGCAGGTATTATATTATTTATTCCTTCTTTTGAACCTATTAAAATTAGCACCTCATCTTCTTTTAAACTGACATTAAAACGTTCATCATAATATTTAATGATTTTTTCTTTAAGTTCTTTTATACCTTCATATGGTGGATATTTATTAAATCCATTTATATTAATGGATTTTAAAAATTCATCCACTATTTTTTTATTTGTACAAATATCAGGATCCCCTATACTTAAATCTAGTATATCTTTTCCTTCTTTAATAAGCTTATTTTTAAGTTTTCAATTTTCTTAAAATGATATTCTTCTATTCCCGCTAATCTATTATTTATTTTCATATCTTACTCCTACTTTTTATCTATATAGATAAAACCGCTTCAACTATTGAAATTCATTTGTAGCATAATGCCCAGAAGATGACATTTTTGTACAAATAAATTTGAAGTTTCAGCGTGATTTATCTTTATCTCTATTCAATATATTCTCTAAATAAATATTTGTGAATTAGCATTTTATATTTATTTATTTTGTAAATTTAATTAAACTTTTGTGCATTTATGCTCATATACGTTGTTTTTTGATTGATTTTGTATTATCATATTTCTGTTGCTAAAGATATATTATATATAATTTATAGTTAAACTATTTTTACCATATATAAAAATTATATTTGTAAAGGTTGTGATTCAATGATATACACAGTTACTTTTAATCCAGCAATAGACTATGTTATAGAAGTAGATGATTTCAAAGCTGGTACAGTAAACAGAGTAAAAAATGATGAAAAATTTGCTGGTGGAAAAGGTATAAATGTATCTAGAGTTTTAAACAATTTAAATGTAAAAAGTATAGCCTTAGGATTCATTGGAGGCTTCACTGGAAAATTTATTGAAGACTCATTAGAAACGCAAGGTATAAAAACTAATTTTATAAAAGTAAAGGAGGACACTAGAATAAATGTTAAATTAAAATCCTCTACGGAAACTGAGATCAATGGTTCTGGTCCCAATATTACTTCTGAAAATTTAAATAAACTATTTGTCATTATAGAAAATTTAACTTCAGATGACTATTTAGTTTTAGCTGGAAATGTTCAAAAATCAGTTCCAGCAGATATATATTCTATTCTTCAGAAAAAGTGTACTTCAAATAACGTAAAAGTAATTGTGGACACAACTGGTAATGCATTAGTTTCTACCCTTTCTAATAGACCATTTTTGATAAAACCAAATAATCATGAGCTAGGAGAAATATTTAACAAACAGCTAGAAAATGAAGAAGAAATTATATTTTATGCAAAAAAACTAATTGATATGGGAGCGAGAAATGTTATCATATCTATGGCTGAAAAAGGCGCTCTTCTAATCAACGAAACTGCTGTTTATAAAGCTTCTCCTGCAAAAGGAACTGTTAAGAATTCGGTTGGTGCTGGTGATTCTGTAATAGCTGGCTTTCTTGCAAGCTACTCTCAGAATAAAAATATTATAGAAGCTTTTAGATATGGTGCTGCTTCTGGAAGTGCTACTGCTTTCTCAAAAGATTTATGCACAAAAGAAGATGTTGAACACTATTTACCACAAGTAACAGTAACAGAATTTATAGGAGGAGAACAATGAAAATAACGGAACTTCTAAGTAAAGATACTATTATTTTAAAATTAAAGTCAAAGACAAAGTCTGAAGTAATAAATGAATTAACAGACAAGCTATATATTGCTGGGAAATTAAATGACAAAGAAGAATATAAAAAAGCTATATTAAAAAGAGAATCTGAGTTCTCTACTGGAATAGGTGATGGCATTGCAATTCCACATGCCAAGACTGCTGCCGTAAAAACTCCTGCACTAGCATTTGGTCTTTCAACTGAAGGTATAGACTATGATTCCCTTGATGGAAGCCCCGCTAACATATTCTTTATGATAGCCGCAAGTGAAGGCGCCAATAATGAGCACCTAGAAACTCTCTCTAGATTATCAACTATGCTTATGAATGCAGATTTTAAAAATAGCCTTCTTAGCGCAAAAAATGAAGATGATGTACTTAATCTAATTAATAATGAAGAGCAAGAAAAATTAGAAGAAGCTTCAGAAGAGAAATCATGTGAAGAGGAAACTTCAAAAGGTTTTGTACTAGCAGTTACTGCTTGTCCTACTGGAATTGCACACACTTATATGTCAGCTGATTCTTTAAAAAATAAAGCTAAAGAAATGGGTATTAATATAAAAGTTGAAACTAACGGTTCTACTGGTGTAAAAAATAAATTAACTGCTGATGAAATAGAAAAAGCAGCCGGAATAATTGTTGCTGCCGACAAACAAGTAGAAATGGCAAGATTTAATGGTAAAAAAGTACTTCAAGTACCTGTTGTTGACGGTATAAAAAGACCTGAAGAACTTATAAATAAAGTTTTATCTGGAGATGCTCCAGTATACACGCACGAAGGAACTAATGATGACTCTTCCAAATCAACCTCTGGAGGCGGCTTAGGTATTTATAAGCACCTTATGAATGGTATCTCAAATATGCTTCCTTTTATTGTAGGTGGTGGTATATTAATTGCTATATCCTTTATGTTTGGAATTAAAGCTTACGATCCAAAAGATCCAAGTTATAATTATATTGCGAAATTACTACATGATATTGGTGGAGACAATGCTTTTAAACTAATGATTCCAGTACTTGCAGGCTTCATCGGTATGAGTATTGCTGATAGACCTGGATTTGCACCAGCTATGGTTGGTGGATATATTGCTGCAAATAACGATGCTGGTTTTATAGGAGGGCTTATTGCTGGTTTTCTTGGTGGTTATGTTGTAATTCTTCTAAAAAAAATATTTGCAAAGCTTCCACAATCTATAGATGGATTAAAGCCTGTGCTCATATACCCACTACTTGGAATATTTATTACTGGAGCAATAATGTTTATAACTATAGTAGGACCTGTAAAATCAATAAATTTAGGGCTTCAGCATTGGCTTTCCGGAATGGGCACTGCAAATAAACTTGTTTTAGGTTTAATATTAGGCGGAATGATGTCTATTGATATGGGCGGTCCAATAAACAAAGCTGCTTTTGCCTTTGGAATAGCAATGATAAGCTCCGGAAATTATTATCCACATGCAGCTATTATGGCTGGTGGTATGGTTCCTCCTCTTGGAATTGCACTTGCAACTACATTCTTTAAAAATAGGTTTACCGCTGATGAAAGAAAATCTGGTTTGACTTGTTATATAATGGGTGCTTGTTTTATAACAGAAGGTGCAATTCCATTTGCCGCTGGTGATCCAACTAGAATAATACCCGCATCTGTTATAGGTTCAGCCGTTACTGGAGCTTTAACTATGTTTTTTAATATAGCTCTTCCAGCTCCTCACGGTGGAATATTTGTAATTCCAATAGTTAAAGGAAACCCTCTTTTATATTTACTATCAATTATAATTGGAGCTGTAATTACAGCAATACTTCTAGGAATATTAAAGAAGCCAATTAAAGTTGAAGAATAGATCTTATAATAGGATTTTACAATTTAAAAATAATACAGACTAAATCAATTCACAATGCACAGTTCACAATGAAGGATGATTTTCTTTCGTTCCACTACAGAAAATCTAAAACTTATTGCTGACGCCAATTTGAGATAAAGAACTATTAATTTGTTCAGTCATCTAAACGAATTAATAGTTCTTTATATAATTTTAGATTTATCTGACGAGAGGAAGATAAATCATCCTTCATTGTGCATTGTGAACTGTGAATTGTGCATTGATTAAGTTCGTAATACTTTTACAGAATTATGCAAATCAGTCCGCCATTTCCTTCATTTATTATTTTTTCAAGTGTCTTTTGTATTTTTGCTTGAACATCATCAGGCATTTTATACAGTTTCTTTTGAAGTCCCTCTTTTACAAGTACTTCTATTGATTTTCCAAACATGTTACTTTCCCATATTTGAGAAGGATCATTCTCAAATTGCTCTAAAAGTGATCTCACCATTTCCTCACTTTCTCTTTCGCTTCCCATTATAGGTGATACTTCTGTTTCGATATCTGCTCGTATAAAATGAAAACTTGGTGCACTAGCTTTAAGCTTAACTTCGTACCTGCTCCCATTTCTAACTATCTGTGGTTCTTCAAGCTTCATTTCAGAAAGTTGAGGTGATACAAGCCCATATCCTTTTTCTTTAACATCTTTTAATGCCTCAGCTATCCTATCGTACTGTATCTTAGCTGTATGCATTTCCTTCATTGCAGATAACAATTTATTTTCCCCATCAATATCACATTCACATTCTTCGCTTAAAACTTTGTAGAACATGTCTTTTTTAGGTTCCAAATTTATTCTTCCCATACCTTCACCCATGTTCATCTCAACCATTTCCGCTTTTTCAAGATAGTCAACATTAGAATATGAATCAATAGTTTTTGAAATATCCCTAACCTTATTAAGCTTTTTACTCAAGTCTTTTACAAAGTTCATAAAGTTTTCCTTAAGCCAATGCTTTGAATCAAGCTTTTCAATCCATTCTGGCATATCTATGTTTATTTCCTTTATAGGAAACTCCTTCAAAACTTTTGTAAATACCTTAGTTATATCATTTGTTTCCATATTAAGTACATTTATAACTTCAACTGGAACGTCATATTTCTCTTCAAGTTCAGTCTTTAACTCGAGTGTTTCTGGGGCATCCGTATGTGCAGAATTAAGTAGCAAAATAAATGGCTTATTTATAGACTTAAGTTCTTCTATTACCCTTTCTTCTGCTTCTACATAATCTTCCCTTGGTATGTCAGTAATAGAACCATCCGTGGTTACCACAAGTCCTATCGTAGAATGTTCATCAATTACCTTTTTAGTTCCTATTTCTGCTGCTTCTTCAAAAGGTATTTCGTGATCAAACCATGGAGTATTAACCATTTTAGGCTTTTCTCCTTCAGAATACCCAAGTGCATTTTTGACAATGTACCCAACGCAATCGACCATTCTTACCTTAAATTTTATCCCCTCATCTAAACTTATATCTACAGCCTCATTAGGTACAAATTTAGGTTCTGTCGTATGAATTGTTTTACCAGAAGCACTTTGAGGAAGCTCATCCTTCGCTCTTTCTCTCTTATGAGGATTGTCTATATTGGGAAGAACCATAAGGTCCATAAACCTCTTTATAAAGGTTGATTTACCAGTTCTTACAGGTCCTACTACACCTACATATATATCACCCTGAGTTCTTTCCGCAATATCCTTATATATATTAAAGTCTTCCAAAATCTTTCCTCCTGTACCTTAATATTAACAATATATATATATTAAGGCTAAGAGTACTTTATTCACAAAATATCATATTAATTTATTTGCATTATCAGATGGATATTATCAAATAAAGCTTTATTCTCTTGCTGATAAAATAACTTTTTTAAATTATAGCAAAAATAAAAAAAAGAGCAGACTGCTTTAAATTTACAATCCACTCTCCGAAGAGTTCTATTAACTATAGCATAGAGCCATCATATAACTAGATTTTAAAGAAAACCTCCACCTATTCCAGTGACTATCTGCACGCTTTTATCAAGAAAACCTCCACCTATTCCCGCAATAGATTTAACTAAACTTGTGTCAGCAGCAACAACTGCAAATAGCAATAGCATAGAAAAAACTAATAACATTTTATAAGATTTTTTAAGTTCCATTTAATATACACTCCTTTTAAACAAATTGCAAAGCAAAATCATTTATTTCTTTAAGTTTAGAAATACTATTATTATTAGCATAAAAGCCTATAAGTTTATGAACAAGTTTATCAGCTAACTTCTCTTGTTTTGCAGAAATTATAAATGCCTCATTTTTTATATTATCCACTTTTTCAATGCTGTCCTCACCATCCATTAGCTCATAAAGTATATTGTTAACTAAAACATAATCATTTTGTTTCTTCGCTATTTTTAATGCTTTCGAATAATATTCAGATGATTTTGTCTTATCATTAAATCCTCTGTATATCTTACCAATTTCATAATAAATATTAGCTTCATATCCACTACCATTATTTATAAAAGGCAATTCTTTTTTTACCTCATCCAATAAATAATTAGCTCTATCCACATTTGATAATTCTATATATACTTCTGCTATATTTATACGAATAACTATCCTTTTGTCTATCTGCTTATCATCAAGCATTTCTAAAAGCCTATTATATAATTTTATAGCTTCATTATGTTTCTTTAATTCATGCAAGCATACTGCCTTAGTATCCAAAACTGTAAAATATGTTCGCATATCATTTGCATCTAGCAAATTTTCTATCATCTCAATGTCTGCTAGCGCTCTCTCATAATTTTTTAGCATAAAAAATACGTAGGCACGGTTGTATACAAAATATATAGTATCATGCTGAGATAAGTTTTCAAAATGATTTAACGCAAAATCACAACATTCTATACTTTCATTATACTTACCTGAACAACCATATACTTTTGATAATTTTTTAAAATACTAAGTAGCATTGGACTTAGCGAAAGCTTTCCGACTAAAGTCAGAGCCTTTTCGTAGTATATTATACTTTTATCAATTTCATTTTGAGTACCAAAATAATCTCCAGCTAACTCATATATAATTATCTTTTTATCAGTTATACTCCACTTTACTAAAAATTCCTCAACCTCTTTAAGAGTAGCAGTAAAATCACCATCTCTATATACCATAAATGTTTTCAACTTGCCTACGTAATCATCAAGCACCCTTGAAGCTTGTATAGTTTCATCTTCTAGCAAATAATCTACAGTTTCTTCAATTTCAAAATGATTTTTAGTTCCTAGCTTTTGTAAGTTCTTTAGTATCGCTTCTGCAGTACTCCTAGTCAAGTTTGCTTTATTAGTCTCTATTTCGCTAATTAGATTTCTAGTTATGTCATTACCTGCAATATCTTCTTGCCGTAATTTATATTTTTTTCTTAGCAATTTTATTTTATCGCCTTTAGATAATATAGTACAATAGCTCATTACAAAAAACCCCTTTTTTTACCAAAAAGTTTTGTACTTTTTTTTAATGATAGCATAAAAGGAGAATAATGTAAATAAGTTTATTATAAAACTGCATTGCATTTGGTTATAAACTTTAAAACTCTTGTTGAATTAGCCTGCTCTATTAAACTAACCTCTGAACTTTTACTAGCAATACATAAAACATTCTTTGAAAAAATAAAATGTTCAAAATGAACAGCTAGATTATTACAATCAACAATATCATGACCTTCATATAATAAATCAGTCATAGAAGAAGAATACCAATCCTCATTCAATAATTTACTTAGTGACTCTTTTGCCGTCCAAAAAAACGTGGAAAGTTTAGAGTTTTCTTTCATCTGATATTTTTCTTTCTTCGAGCATACCATTGATATAATTTCATAATTAACTTTATTATATTGCTCAATATCAATACCTATATTTTGATCCGAAATAGCTGCAGCCACCATATTATCAGTATGTGAAATAGAAAGATATTTTTGCCCAAAATATTTATCAAAGTATGGCTTACCATTTGCTCCAAGCGATAATTCACCAATAGGACGATCAGAAGCCATACAAAGTAATACATAAGCCATTAAAGCATTATATCGATCTTTTTTTTGTTTATACTTCATTGCATAAGCATAGCGGAAAGGTGCAGCTCTACGAACAAAGAATAATACCGGTTCATAAAGCCTCTCATCTTCAAAATTATAAATAACTTTTTTTCATTCTAGAACTGGCTCCATTGGAAGTAAATCAAGCTCTTTCTGGATGAATTGTCGTGCATTATCATCTACAAAGAGATAATCGTGTCCAGCATAAACATTTTTAATGATAACATTATCAAAAACAGAGTGAATTTTATCATCACTTAGTGGTTTCTCTTCAATCATACTTCTTATATAAGTTGTAGGCGTATAGGTTTTATTAACTTTATAATTAAATATATCTAGAAATACCTGATGGTTATTCTCAATCAAGTGTTCAGTGGTTATATTTTTTTTATCCATTCCCTCAAAGATATGTGTTTCCTCAAAATATTTTCTATAGTATCCATTTGCTTCGCGTTCACGAACTCGATCTAAATCAGATTGATCTAGATAAAAATGGGAATCTAATATTATTAACTTATCAACCCGTTTTTTCCTACATTACTTTCAAGTTGATGACAGATTTCGTTAGCAATTACACCACCGTAGCTCCAACCCATTAAATTAAAACTTGGCATATCTATTTCAGTCGTAAAATTCTCAATAAGTTCTATGTAGTAAGCTGCAATGTTCTCGATACCATGAATTCGATCACCAGTTGTTAATAAATTATGAGGCTCGATAACATAAATCGGAAATTTGGGATCTTTTATATTATTGAACAGCGGCCTATAAACATCGCTTCCCGTATTTCCTGAATGAATCACAAAAAGAGCTGGTATACTTTTCATCTTAGCAGTACGTTTAACAAATGTATAAATTGGCCTAAAATTATTATTTCCATCAATAAATTCTGCCATGTCATATAGTTTTGTGTGGTAATGCAAATCAACAAAGTTTAATTTTTTTCCTAAATCCTGCAGTAACTTTACACCTAATTCCATAATTTGAAGCGACGTTGCCCCCAATTTTTTAAAATCACTATTTGTATTAATCTGTTTTACATCAATATTTAAAATTTTACTCCAGGCCTTTTTTAAATATTGAATACTTTCACTTTGAATTGTTGCTGACAATTTTACTTCTTTATTGCCTTCGTTTTCTTCTTTTAAGGCCCTAAATAACTTCTTTTCATCAATTTTACCATTTTCATTTATAGGAAATTCAGTTACTTGCTTAATGCGTGACGGAATCATAATTGACGGCAATAAATTTGCTATACCTTGAAGAAGCTTCTCTTCCTCTAACTTTTCATCGTTAATAAACCAGCAGCAAAGTTGTTCATTGTAAACAACTACATATAATTGTTTTGTTGTTGGTACTAATTTATAAAAAGCACGTTCAATTTCTGATAAATCTATACGAACACCATTAATCTTATACTGTCGATCACGTCTACCTAGATATTCAATATCTCCATCAGGTAAAATGCGAGCAAAATCTCCTGTTCTATATCCCCTTAGATTTTTTCCTAAATAATTGATATTTACGAAAGCTTCTTTTGTAGCTTTAGTATTCATAAAATATCCTCTAGAAACCTGTATACCATAAACAAACAACTCGCCAATTTCTCCTTTAGGCAATGCCTGAAAATCATTTCCTAAAATTAACACATCCATGTTTTTCACAGGTTTTCCAATGGTTACTTTTTTAGTTTTTGAATCTATTTTACAGATAGAAGCAGCACCACATTCTGTATTTCCATAAACATTAATGACTTTGTATGATAAATGACTCAAATCTATATCAGGAAATCGCTGACCTGCTAGCGTTAATAAACGTAAGCTTGGAATATTCATTGAACGGATAATAATATCTCCAATGACAGTTGTTGCATTCATGAATGTGATTTCATTCCTATTCAAATACTCTTCTAATGAAGCTAAGTCATGCCTCAAATATTCACTTAATATATATAATGTTCCCCCTACATAAAGTACAGAAAAAAATCCATATAGCTAACAACAAACGAATAAGGTATGAATGCCGCAGCCTTATCTTTATCTGTTAGTTCATATTCTTCTTTTTGCCATATAACTGTGTTCTCAACATTTTCTTTAGGAATTTCAACAGCTTTAGGTGTTCCTGTTGATCCTGAAGTAAAATATATTGACCATGCATCTGATGAGCTCTTACTAGTAGGATTAACTTCATTAAATATATATTTTCCTTCCTCAAGTGAAATTACAACTTGTACTCCTGCTAACTGAATCATTTCCTCTAATCTTGCTTTTGGTTGAGTAATATCTTGAGGAATAAACGTAATCTTCTCTTTTGTTAATGCAAAAACTAAAATAGGAAAATAAACGCTTCGAGGAATTTGCAAAGCAGCGATTTTCCCCTTCAAATTTTGATCACGTATGATTTTAGAAACCTCTTCAATTGTATCTACCAACTCCTTATAAGTTAATTGTAAAAATTCATCTACTAAAGCAACTTTATGAGGATTTGTTTTTGCATAATCAAAAATTTTTAAAAGTACATCTTTATCATCCATAACTTATCTATTTCACCTTTCATATAAAATTTGTAATTAAATGCATAAAGCTTTACTTGCCTCGCCCAATTATCATATGTAGAAAAGCAAGTTAAGTTTGAGATTATTATCTAGTAATTATTTTGCTTCTTCTTTGTAGAGCGTTTGATATGCAGCTTTTACAGAGTGGCAAATCTTACTTTCACAATCTGATTCCTGTTGATGATACAAAATAGCTTGAAGTAATTCAGAATCATCTATTCCAAATTCATTTTTTGCAAAGTAATGACTCAATTTTGGAAGTAGTGATTCATTTGTTTCATGTTTAGTTTCTATCCCAACCTTGTTTGCTACATATAGTCGCTGATTTTGAAAAATCGTATTTACACTATTTGCTAACGCACCCGCAATAAAGGCTTTGTTAAAGCTCTCACTTCCCTTTATAAAAGGTTCCGAAGCTTTTTTCCCATTTCAAAAGCTTTTTTAAATTCGTAAACAATCTCATTTAAAAAGTACTTTCTTTTGATATCTTCGCTTAAATAAACATTTCTAGTTTTCCTGCTCGATGGTGTAAACTCTTGCCCTTTCGAGTAATAACCATAACTTCTGACAAGAAAAGGATGAATCACATAAAGCTGAGAGTTCCAAAGCCATTCAAGAAAATACCGGCATCCTTCATCTAAAGAATTATCTAAAGCCTTTAATAAGTCCTTTAAATATGGAGGCTCACCATTCCGATCCCATTGAATTTTATCAGCAAGAAAAATTATCTTAACTAAAGTACTTGCATTATCAATACAGGTAGTGTGATAAAGAATTGAATCTAGTACATCAGTATTTTCAATTCCAAACAAAGCTTGCGCAAAATAATCTCCCTGCTTTGCGTGAACAAGCATCGGTACCTTACGTTCTTCTTCAAATAACTCAATACCTAAAGATTCTGCCACTTCAACTCGATCACTATCAGGAATTGCTCCACCTAGATCATGGAGACTGCCTGCAATAAAGGCAGTTTCTGGATCTACATTGGATTTTAAAGCTAATTCAAAAGCAACTTTTCCAACACCATAGGCATGCAGGAAATTTTCAGTTACTGGGGTTAAAAATCCACGATTTCTCATAAACTTTTCAACTCTTCAGTTAATAGTCCATATTGTTCATATCTTACTTTTTTTTCAACCATATTTTTTTCATCGACTAAAACAACGTAAGGCTTTGACGCTTTTGCTTCTTTGGGCTCCATTTGAGCATAGCTCATAATAATAACCTTGTCCCCTACAGAAGCACAACGAGCTGCTGCACCATTCAGGCAAATCATTCCTGAATGACGTGGACCTGCAATAACATAGGTTTCAAAGCGTTCCCCATTATTAACATCAGCAATTTGAACTTTTTCATATTCGATAATATCACTTGCTTCCATTAATTCTTCATCAATTGTGATACTACCTACATAATTTAATTCTGCCTGTGTGACAGTTGCACGATGAATTTTTCCTTTTAACATTTCAATTAACATTTAACTTTTCTCCAATCAAATTTTTAATTTTAATATCTATATTATTTACTATTTCTTCTAAAATAGCTCTGTAAATACGTGAAAACCTCTCAATTGTGTTAGCTTTGAACAAGGTTCGATCATAATTAAAATCTATATTTTGTCCCCATACAAAAATCGTAAGATCACAAAATGCATCTTTATCTGAATGTCCAGTCATTTCTGAAATGGAAGTAAACAATTTCGAATGTTCTAAAGCCTCACCTTTAAATCCTTGAATACCAAAATAAACATTATTACCAGTTAGTTTTATATCTAGTTCATAAATTAACTGTTCAAGAGGAATATCTTGATTATTTTGGGCATCAATAATCTTGTTATTAATTTTATCAACAAACGTTTGAAAAACTTTGGGTTTTATCAATATCCATTGTTAATAGGAACTGATTGATAAATAATCCAATTAGGTTCTCCAGTCCCTGTATATTTCGATTTACAGTCGGTATAGCAATCGGAATATTCTCTTGTCCACTTACACTTGAAAGCATCAAATAGTACGTACCCAGCAATACATTGTGTAGTGTCATATTTCTTTCTTTAACCACTTTAGTCAATCGATCATAAAAATCATCCTCTAAATGGATATATACATCTCCACCCTTGCTTTTAGCAGTGTCACCTAAACCACGATCTTCTGGAAGCTTTAATCCTTCATAATTCTTGAATTCTTTACGCCAGAAATCCACTTGTTGATTCTTCTTAACACTGTTTAAAAAATCATTCTGACATTTAGCAAAATCTCTAAATTGATAAGGTAACTCAGGTAATTCATCTTCGTAATAAGCTTTTTCAATTTCATCTAAGAACAAAGATGTTGACCAACCATCAAATGCTGCATGGTCTATTACACATACAAATTCCCCATTAAATATATTAACTTGTATAGGAATTTCATTTTTCAAGTCAAACTGATGAGCAAAATACTCAGAACGATCGATATTATTATGAGTTATTACTAATGGTCGTTCATCTACAACTTGATAGGTATCATAAATTCTAGTACGTAATATTTCTTGCCTATCAACAACTTTAATTACTGCTTTTGCTAATTTTTCAGGATCTATTCCTTCATTAATTTTGAAAGCCATCTTGATATTTCTATAAGAATCTATAGGTAACTTTTTGTATCTTTGCTGTGCAAAAGAAAGTTTTTGATCTTCTTTATTTTTAAAATCTTGTTTTGTCACAATAAGTCTATTCATTTCGTTACTATAATGAGAAGCTTGAAGCACTTGTGCAATTCCCTGAACTGTTTTAGCATCAAAGATCTCTTTTATAGTAATTTTCTTATTAAAAATTTTCTTCAATATGCTTACTAACTTAATTACTTTTATTGAATCTCCACCAATCATAAAGAAACTTTCTAATATGGATGTAGTGTCAGGATCAACATCAAGTAAATTACATATTGCCTCTAAAACACATTGTTCTACATCATTATGAGGAGCGACAAAATCCACATCGTTTTTATAGGTAATTTCCGGTAGAGCTCTTCTATCAATTTTCCCATTAATAGTCAATGGAAATTCTTTTACATGTTGATAGCCGGCAGGCATCATATAATCTGTTAAATAAAGAGATAATACTTTTTCGATCTCAGCACGTGGAATTTCTTCATCACTCTGGTAATATACTCCTAAATATTTACTACCTTCCTTACCTAACGCTAGAGCAAGCACTTGCTTTACACCTTTGACTTTCAACATGGCACTTTCAATTTCGCCTAATTCAATTCTAAAGCCCCTTATTTTTACTTGAAAATCGTTTCTACCTATTAATTCAAATTCATTATTTGGCAATACACGAACAATATCTCCAGTTTTATAAATACGACTGTATTCTTCAATCCCTTTTATGTTATAAGGATTTTCAGCAAAAACTTTCTCTGTTAACTCTGGTTGACCATAATATCCTCGTGAAAGTTGAGGACCACTTATATAAAGTTCTCCTACCGCTCCTTTTGGAAGAAGTTTTCTATTTTCATCCAATATAAAATGAGAATAATTTGGAAATGGCAACCCAATATTTGAATAGTTATCTGAAACCTTCTTCATTGATGTCCAAACAGTTCCTTCAGTAGGGCCATAAATATTAATTAAGTTAATATCTTTGAAACGACTTGCAAAAGCATCATTCATCTTCTCTCCACCAACCATAATCGTTGTAAGAGATGTAGAAAGAATTTCCTCACTATTATCCTGGAATAAATATGTAATTTTTCCAGGAGTCGATTGTAAAGTAGTTACATAATGCTTCTTCATGAACTCTGGAAATTCTTCTGGAGTCCCCGCAAATAAGTTTACTGTCCTACCTCTCAATAATTGTCCAAATACTTCAGTTCCAAAAATGTCAAAAACGTATTCTGCAATACAACCAAATTCGATATCTTTTGTTCCAGTACGCCTTATAGCCGAAAGTATATCTTCCAAATAAATTATGAAATTACGATGTTCTACCATTACCCCCTTGGGTCTACCTGTCGTTCCAGAGGTAAAAATAATATATGCTAAATCATTTGGTAGAATCTTTATTGGAAGATTTTCTTTTTTACTTGAAAACTCTTGCTTCATAAACTCTTCATCAATCACAATTTTTGCTTTTACTTGTCCTTTAATATATTCAATTCTTTCTAAAGGATAAGTGGGTGACATTGGAACGTAAACGGCACCTGCTTTTAATATTGCAAGAATTGCAAGAATCATGTTCTCTGACTTTTCTAGTAAAAGAGGTACACGGTCACCTGATTTTATTCCAGTACTTTCAACAAGTGTATGTGCTACTTGGTTTACTTTTGAGTTCAATTCCTCAAAACTATAGCTTAAATTTCCAAATTTCAAGGCAGTATTATTGGGATGAAGTTTTACTTGTTTCTCAAATTGTTCAATAATATTAGTTTCTGGATAGTATGCTGTACCAAAATCAGGTATCTCTTTTACATAAGTGAATTCATCAACCTCTTGAAGTATTTGTTCAATTATGCTTTGCATAAAGTTAAACAACTGATCGATTATATCTTCCGCAAAAATCTCACCTGCATATTTAAATCGGAAATTTAGCCCATCCTCATTCTCATAAAGAACAACAGTTATTGGATAATCTAATTTTTCCTGTCCGTAAAAATGAGTTATTCGCAATTTATCACTATCTCCATTATTCTTTGGTAATGGATAATTTTCATAGACAAACAACGTTTCAAACAGCCGTGTGCCGTTTGATTGAAGACTTGCAAGACTAACATTACTATGCATCATACAATCATTATTAATATCTTGTAATCGCTGAAGCTGAGAAACAATACTGTCATTAGTATGAGTAAATTGTACGGGCAAAGTGCGAATATACAAACCAACACTTTCTTCAATGCCCTCTACAGGAATATTTCGCCCTGCATTAACAACACCGATAGTTGTTTCTTTAACACCGCCATAAACACTTAACAATTTGTGCCATGCATATTGAACAATAATATTAATTGTGAGACCCTTATTATTTGCAAATTCTTTAAGTTTGCTATAATTACGTCCAGTAATTTCAAATATACTGTCTTTTGGCTTTTCAATCCTCTTTATTTCTTCAAGCTTTACTGTGTGTTTTTCTTCTTTAAATAGACCAGCTAAATCAGGATGAGATACCTCTCTAAGATATTTTTTTCCAAAAATCAGCCGAATCATTTTTAGTTCTATCAAGATATTTCTGAGTTTTAATATACGCAATATCTTCATTAATATTCACCTTTTGATTCTTGCACAACTTATCATAGGTAGCATGTACAAAATCCAGCATAATAGGATTAGACCATCCATCTAATATGGCATGATGGTTTGTTAAGACACAAGTATAATGACTATCGTCATGCCTTATAAGTCTAATTCTAAACAGGCTTCCAGCTTTCAAATCAAAAGGAGTCATTCTTTGAGATTGCACAACCTTGCCTACATGGTCATTCTCCAGCAGTTCAAAATCTAAATTACCCTTCTTAGGAATTATCTGAAGTATCTCTTCATAATTATAATTCAAACATAAACGCAAGCTTGGATATTTCTTTTGAGTTATAGACCATGCTTTACGATATTTATCAACATCTATTACTTGTTCATAATCAAAAATGTAAGAACAAATATATGCATCATCATTTGTGACATTATTTAATGCATGGTATATAAATCCTTCTTGCAGGGCATTAGCGGATAAAACATCTTCCAATTCTTGATACTTTTGAAGCTCATCTAATTTTTCTTGAGATATGGCTAAATCTAGATCTTCACTTGTAAGGTAAGTTCTATCCAACCCTAACAGTTCATCTACTAATTCCTTTAACTTAACTTGATATTCTCTTGCCAAGCTTTCAATACCTTCTAAATTACCACTAAGTTCAAAAGTCAATTTTTTTTGAAAGATTCCACCATTTACAGCCAAATAGTCTTTTAATTTAACATTAGTTGTGTCTCCAAGATCACTAGTAATAATTGACCAATCATCTGACGCTCCATTATCTATTTCACCTAAATAGTTAAACAATATATTTGGTAGATTGTTTGAGTGTATTCCATATTTTGCACCATAACCAACTCCATAGTCTGTGACAAGTCTGTTATAATGCTTCGTTTCTATAAGGTCAGTTGAAATTTTTTGAGGATATATAGCTGTAAACCACCCTACCGTTCGTTGAATATTAATATTTTCAGCAATTTCAGCTCGTCCATGAGATTCCAATTTAATATGACTAATTTCTTCACCATGGATGGATTTTAATGCTCGTGCAAAAGCTGTAAACAATACTTCATTAATTTTAGTATTATAAATTTGATTGACCTTATTTAATAATTTGTTCGTCAACTCATGATCAAATTTAATAGTGATTCTCTTGTATTTATCAGATGTTTTAAATACTTCTTTCTCGCTTATATTCCCTTCTAAAGACCACCCAGTCGTGTTGAATTTTCTAACTTCTTCACACCACTGACGATAGCTAGTTCCTTTTGGTGGAAGCGTATTTCCCTCATAAAGTTCTTTTAAATCTGAGGCAATAATCTGCCAAGAAACAGTATCAATTATCAAGTGATGACATATTACAGCCAAAACATTCTCACTTTGTTTAAACAGGAAACGATAAAGCTTTCCACTAAGCTTAAAACTTTCTTGGATACTATTGAATTCTTCTGTGGAATCGGCAGTCAACATGTCAATATCATATATTTTCTCAGTATAATACTGTTTTTTTCCATCAAAAGATAAACGCAGCGCATCATGATAATTTACTAAATCAATCAAAGCTTTTTTAAGACGCTCTAAATCAATGTCTCTTGGTAATGAAATAGCAAAAGCCTGGTTAAAGTAATTGGAATTAAAATCTTCGAAGAACCATTCCTGAATTGGAAGTAATTTAACTTCTCCTGTTAATTCACCTTGTTCACTTAATACTTCTATCTCGTTAACTTTTTCCAATATATTGTGAAAGATTCTTAATAGTTTTTGCAGCGAAAATTTGTTTTATGGTTATAGTTTGATTCAATTTTTGCTTGATTCGATTGCTTAACTGAATTGCCTTAATTGAATCTCCTCCAAGATGGAAGAAACTTGCTGTTACGCTTACCTCTTTATTATCTAAACCTAAAACCTCTGCAGTTATTTCTTGCAGTTTTATTTCAATTTCGGTTTCTGGTGGTGTAAATTCTTCTGATCTAAATGTAGGTATAGGCAACGCTCTTCTATCCAATTTACCGTTAATAGTAAGTGGAAAGTTTTCCATAAAAACAAATACACTAGGAATCATATAATCAGTTAAACTTTCTTCCAATTCATGTTTAAGAAATTCATCTGATAACTCTTTATCAGCTTGATAGTAAGCAACTAGATGCTCATTGATTGCTAACACAACCGCCTGCTTAATTTCCGTAATTTTAGTAAGTCTAGCTTCAATTTCTCCAAGTTCAATACGTAATCCATGAATTTTAACTTGGAAGTCGTTACGTCCTAGATATTCAAATTCTCCCGTATTAAGTAATCTAACAAGATCCCCAGTTTTATAAATTCGTCCAAGATTAGGATGTTTTATAAACTTATCCGCTGTTAGTTTTGGCTCATTGATATATCCTCTAGCTAACTGAATACCACCTAAAGCTAGTTCACCAATCGCCCCTTTGGGTAATAAATGATTTGAACGGCTTAATACATAGCAGTTAGTATTTGCAATTGGTTTACCAATGAGTACTTTTTTTAGTGAAGGATCATTGCAATCAAAATATGTCACATCAATACTTGCCTCAGTTGGACCATACAAATTGTACATTTTAGCTTTAGGAACAAGACTTCTAAACTTCCTAACACTATTAATATTTAATGCTTCGCCTGAACAAAAGACGTATTTTAAGGAACTAATATCAAAGCTCTCTGTATTAAAGTCTTTTTTATACATTTCTAAAGTATCAACGAATGCATCTAACATGCTTGGAACAAAATGCATTACTGTAATTTGTCTATCCTTAATCTCTCTTGCTAAATAAAGCGGATCTTTATGCCCACCTTCTAAAGCAAATACGATACGCGCACCTGCTAATAACGCCCATACTTGTTCCCAAACAGAAACATCAAATACATAGTTAGTTTTTTGATAAATTCTATCATTTTCTGTTATTGTATAAGTTTTATTCATCCATTGAACACGATTGCTAAGCCCAGCATGCTCAATCATTACACCTTTTGGTCTTCCAGTTGTTCCAGAAGTAAAAATTATATAAGCAAGATCATTCATGGAAGGTTTTATTCCAGAATCACATTCACTGGTTTTCTTATACACATCAAACGATTCATCAATAATTAGTTTTGCACCAATCTGTTCAAGAATATATTGTTTTCTTTCTTCTGGGAATTCTGGAGAAATAGGAACATAAGCACAGCCTGCCTTTAAAACTCCCCAAATAGCAATTGACATTTTTTCGCTGCGTTCAAGTAGCAAAGGAATTCGATCTCCAGGCTTAATACCATTTACCAGCAAATAATTTGCTAAACGATTAGTTAGCTTATCAAATTCTTTATATGTCAATTTTATATTCTGATATTCAACTGCAATATTGTCTGGTGTACGTGCTACTTGTTCTTTAAACAAATCCACAACCGTTTTATTTGGATAATCAATAATATCACCTTTTGCATAATCGTTGGATACTGTGAATTCACATATTGCTGCTTTGTCATTTTCAATTATTCTATTCAATACTGAAACATAAGTTTCTAACATGGATTGAATAGTTGATTCTTTGAAAAGATCGCTGCAGTAATTAAAGCTAATGTATCCATTTTCAACTATAACGGATAAATCGTATTTCGCAATCTTATAATCTATTCCACTATTTATATCCTCAAATAAATCATTTTTAACTAATGTATTTTTTGAGAAATCTTGAACGCTAAATAACATTTGGAAAATAGCATTTCTTGATGAATCTTGTACCACATCAAGTGCTTTTACAATTTGTTCAAAAGGAATATCCTGATGATTTTGAATTTGAATAACCTCATGATGATTTTCTTTAATAAGTTTTTCAAAAGTCATATCTTCGGTAATCAAAGTTCTTACTGGCAATGTATTAATGAAAAATCCTATTAAGTTTTCTGTACCACTAATATGACGATTTGCAAATGGTGTTCCAACAACAATATCCTGCTGATAACTAAACTGTGCTAACATTACATCTAATGCACTTAACATTATTGTATAAAGACTAGTTTGGTGCTTTCTTGCCAGTGCATTTAAATCTTCCTGTAACTTTTTATGAAATGCTAATTGAACATTTGATCCCTTATATGTGAAATTTTTCGGTCTTTCGTAATCAATTGGAAGATTTAAGTTTTCATAAGACTCAAGAGTTGATTTCCAAAAATCAATCTGTTCTCCAATTATTCCATCCGTAAGATATTTCCTTTGCCAACTAGCATAATCCTTATATTGAACGCTCAATGGCTCTAGCCTTTCACCATGATAAAGTTTGATTAGTTCTTGCAGTAAAAGTTCAATTGACCAACCATCAAAAGCAATGTGATGAATAACTAATGCCAGCTTATTATCATAAATATTTGCTCGAATTGGAATTTCATTTTCTAGATCAAAAACTTCATCAACATAGTTCTGAATATTAATTGAATCATGGCTTATCTTAAAGGTATTATTAGTCACAACCTGATAATTATCCTTAATTATTGTTCTTAGTATTTCATGCCTATTTACAATCTTATAGAGAACTTTTTCAAGATTTTCTATTAAAACATCCTTTGATAGGCGCAGTATTATTGGAACATTATAAGCACTCGTGCCTCCCTCAAACTGTTCAATAAACCATAAACGTTCTTGAGCAAATGAAAGAACTTGCTTGTCTTCAGATGCGAATTTCTCTTTTGCTACCTTTATTAATCTTGGTTTTAATTTAGCTAAATTACGAATATTTTTTGCTTCAAATATCTGCTTTACCTGTAAATTTATTTTATTTGATAGTTTTAAAGCAAGAATAGAGTTCCCTCCGAGTTTATAAAAATCATCCAGTACCGAAACTTTATCAATTTCTAATACTTCTCTAAATGCCTTTGCGATTTCTTTTTCCCTTTCATTTTGAGGTTCAATAAATTCTTTGTGTTCAATCACAGGTTCTGGTAGTTTTCGAAGATCAATTTTTCCATTCAGTGTCAATGGGAATTCATCCAGCTGCACGTAACTATTTGGAAGCATATATGTTGGTAATAACTCCTCCAAGGTATTTTGTAACTCACCCTTATAGTAAGCAACTATATTGTTACCTTTGACCAAGGCCAAACATTGAACAATAGAATCTTGTTCCATTAATTTGGCTTCAATTTCACCTAACTCTATTCTGAATCCCCTAACCTTAACCTGAAAATCATTTCTACCAATATAAACTAAATCTCCAGATGGTAACAGCTTAACCAAATCACCAGTTTTATATATTCTCCCAAACTTAGGATGATAAATAAAAGAACTATTTGTTTTTTCCTCGTCCCTTATATAACCTCTTGCAATACCTGCACCACCAATAAATAATTCACCTATACCATTTGTTGGAACTTCGTGCAGTGAATCATTTAATACATGCACAGAAACATTTTTTAAAGGTTTACCTATGTTATTCGAATTCATTCCGTGTTCATAGAATTTAGCAGTCGCACATACTGTTGTTTCAGTTGGGCCGTATCCATTAATTATGGTTGTACCGCTATTTTCATAAGCCTGGTAAATATTATTTGGTGTTGATTCACCTTCAACAATCAAAGTATCTAATGATAACAAGTCTTCAGAATTTAAAATTGCTGGAGGTAATACTGCTAATGAAATATTATTTTTTTTAATTATTTCCTTTAACAATTGATAATCCATACGAGTTTGATCGTCTAATAAATAAGTAGCTGCACCTGCTAGTAATGTATAGAACAATTCACAAACAGAGGTATCAAATACAAAATCAGCAAAATGTACTGCTTTTGTCTCTGGAGTGATGTCAAGCAACTTAATCAGATTACATATCATATTTACAACTCCATGATGTTCAATCATAACTCCTTTAGGAACTCCTGTTGTTCCTGATGTGAAAATAATATAAGCTAATGAGTCTCCAAATACTGGAACATTAGGATTTGTTACATCCATTGAAATAATTTGAAAATCATCAGTAACAACAAACGGTGCATTAACTTTTTCTGTAATATAGTCTATCCTTGATTGAGGATACTCAAGGCTCATTGGTACATAATTTGCACCAGCTTTTAATATACCTAATATTGCTATTACAAATTTTTCACTTCGTTTCATCAAAATAGGAATATGCATACCAGGAACTACACCATAATTATCAATCAGCGTATGGGCAAATTGATTTGAAATTTGGTTTAATTCTTTATATGTAAGACTATTTTCGTCAAACACGAGGGCTTTGTTGTCTGAATAAAGTTTTGCTTGTTTTTCAAATAGTGTATGAACAGGAAGATCAGGATATTCTTCTTTCTCCTTCTGATCTAATTCACGATTGTAAATAATATCTGAAATCATGATTTGGGGATTTTTAACTACTTGTTTTAAAACTAATGCATAAGTTTTTGCCAGTTCTTTAATAGTTTTTTCTTTAAAAAGCTTCGTTGCAAAAGTAAAATTGACTATATTTTTTCTATGCATAACCGAAATATCAAACTTTGTGCTGTGAAGATGCAGGTGTTCATTAACTGAAGTAAACAAGTCATTACGTTCAACATCTTCAGCAATATCCTGAAATCCAAACGCAATTTGAAAAATTGGATTTCGTGATAAATCTTTTTCATCTTCAAGTGCATCAACTATTTGTTCAAAAGGTAAATCCTGCTGCTTTTGAGCCTCTAACATCTGCTCATTATTTTGATTTATTAATTCACTAAAAGTATCGTCTGAGTTAATAACAGAACGGATAACTAGTGCGTTCACAAAGAATCCAATCATATTCTCGGTACCCTGAATATGACGATTTGCAATCGGGGTTCCCAAAACAATATCTTTTTGATTTGTATATGCTGACAAAAGTAACATAAATGCACTAAGCGTTACGCAAAAAAGACTAGTATTATGCTCTTTGGCAATTTCATTCAACTTTTGAATTAGCAATTCATCTAATTCATAGTCAAACTCTTTTCCATCATAATCAAAGTGTTTTGGTCTAGGAAAATCAGTTGGAAAATCAAGTGTTTCATAACTAGAAAGTTTTTCTAACCAATACTCTTTCTCTTCCTTTAACAAGTCTTTACTTTGTGATGTAACCTGCCATCTTGCATAATCTTTATATTGCACTTCTATAGGATCAAGAGCCTCACCATCATACAAACGAACTATTTCTTTCAAGAAGATATTAGTAGACCAACCATCAAAAGCAATATGGTGAATATTTACGGCCATTGTATCTTCATAAATGTTTACTTTAATAGGTATTTCTTTTTCAAGATCAAAGGAATACGCAAAGAAATCATCTATATCTATTGGTTCATGTGTGATTTCAATAGTTTTATCTAACACTTTTTGGTAAGAGTCCACAATTATTGTTCTTAAAATTTCATGACGATTAACTACCTCTTTAATCGCTTGTTCAAGTTTTTCATGATTTACTTCTTTATTAAGTTCTAATAGAATAGGAATATTATATGCATTAGTTCCCTGCTCCAGCTTATCAATGAAGAAAAGACGTTCCTGTGCATAGGATAGATTTTGATCTTTCTCACTATTAAACACTTGTTTTTCAACAACTTGAGTTCTTTCACTTACTTTAGCAAGATTTAAAATATTTTTTTCCTCAAATATTGATTTTACTGGAACATTTATTAAGCTAGCAAGAGAAATTGCAGCAATAGAGTTTCCTCCTAAATGAAAGAAATCTGCGTTTATTGAAGCCTTGTCTAAGCCCAAAACCTTACAGAAAGCTTTCTCAATTTCTTTCTCACGTGCTGTTTTTGGAGCAATATATTCATCTTTATATACTGGTTCAGGTAGAGCTCTAACATCTAACTTTCCATTAATAGTAAGTGGCAACTCTACCATACGTATATATGCCATTGGAATCATGTACTCAGGTAAAAATTTTGCTAACTCATTATATAGTTCACCTCTTTTAAAGTCACGATTAGAAACATAATAAGCAAGCAAGTTATCATTCTTGGCAATAACAGCAACTTGATCAATTCCTTCTATATCGTTAAGTTTATTTTCGATTTCACCTAACTCAACACGATAGCCACGAATCTTTACTTGGAAATCCTTTCTCCCAAAATATTGATATGAGCCATCATTCAAAACTCGAACCAAATCACCTGTGTCATAGATTATACCTTGTCCAAATGGATTTTTAATATATCTTTCAGCCGTTTCTTTAGGTTGATTTATATAGCCGCAGGTTACCTGATTTCCACCAATATATAAATTACCAACTGCTCCCATAGGTAGAAGCTGTTTATTATCGTCTAACACATAAGGTTCAACCCCACCTACTGGTCTGCCAATGGACAAATCCGTAACATCATTATTCACAAAACTTAACACAGTTGTTTCTGTTGGGCCATAACAATTATTCAATTGAATTGAAGAATCTTT
This sequence comes from Clostridium sp. DMHC 10, assembly GCF_001270375.1. Classification (NCBI taxonomy): domain Bacteria; kingdom Bacillati; phylum Bacillota; class Clostridia; order Eubacteriales; family Clostridiaceae; genus Clostridium; species Clostridium sp. DMHC 10. Next base: position 45,703 of record NZ_LGVB01000010.1, on the reverse strand, counting down.
ATACTTATTAATTACTTCCTGTGTAATTGCCTCTCCGCCGCAGTGAATAACTTGCATGGTTGGTACTTTCTTCAGATCGATTCTAGCTGCCAATGATGGTGTCATACCAATTGCATTTACTTGAAATTTATTCAAAGTATGAATAAACAAGTCAATATCATAAATTAAATCTGTATCTAAAATGACTACACTTTCACCCATAGTAAATGGTCTAATCAAATCATGAATAGATGAATCAAATACATATTCAAAAAAAGCCCCATTTACAACTCCTGCATGCATCGCAGACTTGTCCATTTTCGCAACTTCAGTAACATAATTACTCAAGTTTTTATGTTGGACCATAACACCTTTTGGTTTTCCACTAGTGCCTGAAGTAAAGATCATATAGGCTAGCTTGTTAAATTTTATTTCTTTTTCAGGATTATTTATATGATTAGGAAATTCCTGATCCATAAATTTATCATCTATAACGAAATCAGCTTCACAAGTATCTACGATATATTGGATACGTTCCTTAGGATATTTCAAACTAATTGGTACATATGCTGCACCAGCTTTTAATACGGCAAGAATCGCAACAACCATTTTGTGAGTACGTTTGAGCATTAATGGTATCTTTTGTTCAGTTTGAACTTCTAGTTCTTCTATTAAATAATTAGCTAACTTATTGACTTCTGTATTTAATTCTTTATAACTAAAAGACTTATCGTTGTCTCTTAAAGCAATATCGTTAGGCCTTAATTTTACTTGATTTTCAAATAACTCAATAACATTTTTGTGATCTCCTACTTTCTTAAAATCTAGGAGCTTTGAACGTTCTTGTTCATTAACAAAAGATATATCTGAAAGCTTCTTCCCTAGGCTGCTAATAAAAATTTTCAAAGTATCAATTAAATGAGCAGCAAGGCTTTCAATTGTATTAGCCATAAATAATGAAGAATCATAATTAAGTAACAACTGCATATTGGAATTTGTATCCTCAACTTCAAAGGTTAGAGGAAATTTTGCTTCAGTTGTTTTGTATGAATTTTTCTTTGCTTTACCATCAAAATAGTATGTACTTGCTTTAATATTTTGATAAACAAACATACAATCAAAGAGCGGATTCCCAATTCCACTTGTCGCATGAAGATCTTTTACTATTTCTTCAAATTGATAATTTTGATTTGAAATTGCAGTTAATATATTATCCTTTACGTTGTTTATAAATTCTCTCACTGTTAATTTTGAATAAGGTTTTACACGTATAGGCAATGTATTAACAAACATACCTAGCATATTTTCAGTAGCTTCGTGAATTCTACCATTAGTAACTGTTCCTAAAATGAAGTCTTCACTATGATACATCTTTGATAAAAGAATACTAATTGAACTAAAAAAAAGCATATATTCACTAATTCCATTCTGTAGAGCAAATGAGTGAATCTTTTCTATCAGAGATTTATCTATGGAAATTTTATATGTTTTGCCTTCAGGGCTATGATTTTTATCTTGTTTATAATCGGTTGCTAATTCAAGCTGCTGGTAATCAGAAAGGTAATCCTTCCACCATTTCCTTTCAGCCTCACAATCAAGCCCATTGAACCAAACGCTATAGTCTTTATAATGTAAAATATGTGCATCTAATTTATTACCCTCATATAGTTTTCCTAGTTCTTGATAAAATATTTCTTCACTTGTACCATCAGTAATTATGTGGTGTTTGTCAATAAAAAGCGAACTATATTCTAAACCTTGTAATAATCGAATTCTCATTGTTTGTCCTGTACGAAGATTTAATGGTTTCACAAATTGTGAGTAGTCCTCAGTGTAAGGTACTACTTCAAAATCTAGTTTATTTTCAGCCATTACTTTTTGAACATACTCACCATTTATATTTAAAAATTTTTGTACGCAAAGATTCATGTCTCATGATCATTTCTTTTAGAGCATGCTTTAGCTTTGATTCGTCCACTTTAAAAGAAAAATCTATTACTGTTTGTTCATTATAAGTTGTTTCATTTTTATTCATCTCATGAAAAAATGAACATTCTTTTTTGTGCAGGACTCATTGGATAAAATTCTTTTTCATCTACAGGTTTAATTGTAGTTTCATCTTCAATTTCTAACGAATCTAATAATTTAGCTAATTCTTTTACTTGCTGATTATCAAAAATATCTCGCGCGCTTAATTTTTTATGAGCCTTTTCGTATACATAATTGGACAATTGCATGGCAATGAGCGAATTGCCGCCCAAATGAAAAAAGTTATCCAGCAACCCTACATGATTTAATTTTAAAATTTGTTCTACTGCTGCAACAATAAACTTCTCCGTTTTTGTAGTAGGAGCCTTATATTGTGCCATATCAATTTCTATTTTGGGTAGATTAGTTCTATCAAGTTTTCCATTTACATTAAGGGGCAGTTGTTCTAACCAAACATATATTTGAGGCTGCATATACTCTGCTAAGTAGTTATTTGCAATTGATCTAATGTATTCTTCTTCCAGCTTTTTATGGCTTACATAATAAGCTGCAATAAATTTATCATCATATCCAACAACTACAGATTTTTCAATTTCAGGAACCTTCTCAATTTGAGCCTCTATTTCACCAGGTTCAGTACGTATACCGTTAATATTTAATTGAAAATCATTACGACCAACAAACTCAAATTCATGGTTATCAAGTCTTTTTACTAAATCACCTGTTCTACAAAGCATTCCTTCGCCAAATGGATTAGGAATAAAGTGGAGTTTTGTTTCATTTTCTAATTTAAAATACCCTTTTGAAAGTTGATTACCAGTAACGCATATTTCACCAACTTGACCAATTGCCACTTCATTTAAATTCTCATCCAAAACGTAAGCGGTCATATTATCTAGTGCCGCTCCGATTTTTTTAATATCTTCTACCTTTTCTATAACCTTCGCAGTTCCAGCGTGAAATTCTGATTGTCCATACACATTGACTAATTTAATCTCATTTTCATGTGTATTATAAAAAAGACTTTTAGGAATTTTTTCTCCAGCTACTGCTACAGTACGAACATGCTTTAACTTTTTATAATCTAAACTATCAGCAAGGGACGGCGTGCACTGAAAATAATTAATCTCCTTTTCATTAATATAGTCTGAGAATTTTTCAATATTTTCAAGACAATCTGGTGCTGAAATCACTAATGTATGTCCATTTAATAGTGCTCCAAATATTTGAGTTGTTGCAACTGAAAAAATATAATTAACCAAAAGCAGCATATTATAACTATCACTTGTATCAAGTTGAAGATATTTACAATAGGACTGAATATGACTTACAACACTTTTATGAGTATGTAAAACCCCTTTTGGATTTCCTGTTGTTCCTGATGTATAAACAATATAGGCTAAATCGTTGATATCCATCGATACATTCAAATTACTATCATGCGGCTTGAAATTTTGAGAAAGGAACTTATCATCAATAACTAGTTTAGCTTTGGTTTGCTGCTTAATATAATCTATTCGAGACTTTGGATATTTTTTAGATAAAGCTGTATAGCAAGCCCCAGCTTTTAAGATTGCTAATATTGCAACAATAATTTTTTCGTTTCTTTCCAAAACCAGTGGAATGATATCACCTGAAGAAATGCCATATTCATTTACCATATAATTTGCTAAAGAGTTAGCTCTCTTATTAAGATCATCATAAGTAATTTCATTATTACCAAATATTACAGCTACTTTGTTTGGAGTTTTTTCTGCCTGCTGTTCAAAAGCAGAAATTATAGTTTTCACCATATATGTAACCCCCTCTTTCATTAGATTGCTAGAAAACTGGACTCCGATACAATTTAAAAGTTCCATCATACCAACTTCAGCACCTTGAATAGTTATATCATCTATTAGTGCATCAATTTCGTGTCTTCTCTTCTTAGTAATTATCAATGATATCGATTACAGTCGAACTTATTCAATTTTAATTTCCGGGATTGAAGTACGCAAGCAAAGTGTATTATTTTTTTACACTCTTTATCAAATATGTTAAGTTACCTCTTTAAGAAAGTCATTTTCATATAAAATTACCTCAAATGGAAATTATTAATATATGTGTATTATAACACCTTTTATTTAAAGTCTCAATTATAAATTCTATGTACTGGAGTGTTCTGAGAAAATTAGATATGTAAAATCTACGATTTTCTTAAAATCCCTATTTGTTTAAATATTTAACTTCTACAATAATTTGTAAGTAAAGATAAACACTTACTCCTATTGAAATTTTCATAATCATATGAGACATATTGAGCGCCTCAATCTAAGTAAAAAAACCTTATTTTAATAAATAGCTATACCATTGCTTTATCTACAATAGTATAGCTATTTATCTAAATTATTGAATATTAGGTTGATGACATTGGACTTAACTTATGCTCGAAGCCCTTTTATCATATTTCACTTTTCTTTTCTCTTACCATAAGTTCGTGAACTTGATTTTCTGGATCTTTATTTTTAAATAGCACATTGTAAAGAGCATTGGTTATAGGCATATCCACCTCAAGTAACTTGCTAAGCTCATAAAATGCTTCACAAGCTTTTACTCCCTCAACAACCATTCCAATTTGTTTGCAGGCTTCTTCACAAGGCATGCCATTTCCAATGAGTATACCAGCTCTTCTATTTCTGCTGTACATACTAGTACAAGTAACTATAAGATCGCCCATTCCTGTAAGACCGTAAAAAGTTTCAATTCTTCCACCAAGTTTTATTCCTATTTTAACTATTTCGCTCATACCTCTTGTCATAAGGCAGCTTTTGTGTTATCACCATATCCCATTCCATCACATATTCCCGCAGCCAATGCAATTATATTCTTTACAGCGCCACCTATCTCTACTCCAATAATATCATTGTTAGTGTACACTCTAAATTTGTTTGCCATAAATACGTCTTGGATTTCCCTAGCATACTCCATTTTGCTTGAAGAAACAACTGCAGTAGTTGGAATCTCCATTGCTACTTCTTCTGCATGACTTGGTCCAGACAATATAACAACTGCATTTTTAGGCAGCTCTTCTTCTATAACCTGAGACAACCTTTTTTGGCTTTGCTCTTCTATACCCTTTGCAATATTTATTATTATCTGGCTTTCCTTTATAAAAGGCTTAATTTTTTCACACATTTCTCTTACAACATGCGATGGAACTGCAAGAACTATATATTTATTTTGCGTAACCGCATATTCTATATCAGGTGTTGCCTTAACATTAAATGGTATTACAGCTTTGGGAAGATATCTTGAATTTCTTTTATTTACGTTTATATCGTTTATAATTTCTTCTTTTCTATCCCATATTAAAACGTCATAACCTTTGCCCGCAAGCATAATTCCAAGGGCAGTTCCAAAACTACCCCCTCCCAAAAAAGTTATACCGTTCATTTTACTCCTTCCTTTCCCTAAATATTGTTTTAATACCTGTTCCCTCAAAATCAAAACTTTGCCTTATTTTATTTTCTAGGTATCTTTGATAGGAAAAATGAAGTGCATTAGGATTATTTACAAAAAACACAAATGTAGGAGGCTTAGTGCCTATCTGAGTTACATAGTATATTTTAAGACGTGTAACCCCAACTACAGGTGGTTCTTTCATAAGCACAGCATTACTTATAACATCATTTAAAACACCTGTTGCAATTCTTCTATTATAATTATCATAGCATTTTTTAATAACCTCAAGCACCTTATGTACTCTTTGACCTGTCTTAGCAGATATAAAAAGATACGGAGCATATGCCATAAATGAAAAATTAACTGCCATATTGTCCTTAAATGCTTTCATGGTTTTATCATCTTTTTCAACCAAATCCCACTTATTAATTATAACAAAAATAGCCTTATTACTTTCATGTGCATAACCTATTATTCTCTCATCCTGCTCACTTACACTTTCATTTGCATCAAGAACAAGCACACATACATCACATCTTTCTATAGCTGCCATAGTTCTTACAGCGCTATACTTTTCAACTTCCTCTTTTATCTTGCTTTTCTTCCTAAGACCTGCTGTATCAATGAGAATAAATTTTCCAAGGTCAGTTTCAAGATAGCTATCAATAGCATCTCTTGTTGTTCCAGGAATATTACTAACTATAACTCTCTCTTCTCCAAGAATTCTATTTATCAAGGATGATTTTCCTACATTTGGTTTTCCAACCACAGCAACTTTAATATATTCTTCTTCCGGTTCATTAGCTTCAATAGAATCAAAATACTTAACAACTTCATCAAGCATATCTCCAAGACCAAGTCCCTGAGCAGCCGATATAGAAATCGGATCACCTAAGCCAAGATTATAAAATTCATAAATATTATTTTCATCTTTATTTTTATCTATCTTATTTACAACAAGTATAACAGGTTTCTTACTTTTTCTAAGCATTTGAGCTACTTCATTGTCTGCATCTGTAAGTCCTTGCTTTCCATCAACTATAAATATTATTACATGTGACATCTCTATTGCAATTTGTGCTTGACGTCTCATTTGAGATAGTATAATATCATCGTTTTCTGGTTCTATACCACCAGTATCAATTATTGTAAATTTTTTTTGCTACCCATTCTGATTCAGCATAAACTCTATCTCTTGTAACCCCTGGAGTATCCTCCACTATTGAAATTCTTTTACCCGCTAATTTATTAAATAAAGTTGATTTACCAACATTTGGCCTTCCAACTATAGCTACTATAGGTCTTGCCATTTTTTATTCCTCCTTGCTATTTTCATTAATAAGTTGTATTAAATCGTCTCCACTACTTCTGCATATTATAGCTTTCTTGTTAAGCTCTTTTTCTAAATCACTTACACTCACATCATCTAAAAATACTTTTTCATCACTTTTAAGCATGTTCTCTGGTAATATTACGTACTTTCCAAGTTCACTTCTTTTGCATACTTAATAATATCAGTACCCGTTAAAAGACCTGCTACAGTTATTTTTTCTCCAAAAAAACTCATTTATAACCTTAATCACATTTATTTTTATGTTTTTATTTTTTTTCATGATCACATCAGCAGCAGCTTTTATTTCATCATAAGCCAAAACACCGGTAATCATCGTGTAAGAACATTTAATATCTTTTGAAAGAAATTCAATGTTTTCTTTTATATTATCCCTAAAGGTTCTTATCATACCTATACCATCTTCAAATTGATCAAAATCTCCATAAAAATCCGCGCTAGGTATCCTTTCACCACTCAAAACATAAAATTCATCTGAAAGCCTTATAAATGGAGAGCCTATCTCATTCATAAACTTTTCTTGAAGTTTTTTTACATTTTCTATCTCCAACTTTGCTTTTTCAGAGTCAAAAGTATCAACATTAAATAATCCTTCTCTATAGTTAGTAACACCAACTGGAACACCTGCTACATTTTTAACTGCAGGATAAAATGCATATAGATCATTGACAGTTTTAATAAGTTCATCTCCATTATTTATACCAGGACATAAAACAATCTGACAATTCATTTCTATGCCTGCATCCGCCAACTTTTTCATTCTTGGTAATAGATTTCCGGCAAACCTATTGTGAAGCATTTTAATTCTAAGTTCAGGATTTGTTGTTTGCACAGATATATTAATAGGGCTTATTTTATAATCTATTATCCTATTAATATCATCATCACTCATATTAGTAAGAGTTACAAAATTGCCTTGTAAAAATGAAAGCCTTGAATCATCATCCTTAAAATAAAGAGTTTGCCTCATTCCTTTTGGAAGTTGGTCTATAAAACAGAATATACAGTTGTTTGTGCATGATTTTGCATTATCAAGAATCCCATTTTCAAATTCTATTCCAAGCTTATCATCATATTCCTTTTCTATTTCAAGCTCCCATACTTCTCCATATGGTTTTTCTATTTCAACTACTACATACTCATCGCACATCATAAATCTATAGTCTATAATATCTTTAACCTTTTTCCCATTTATGCTTATAAGTTTATCTTTAGGTTCAATACCAAGCTCTTCAGCTATGCTTCCTTTATAAACTTTAGAGATTACATTTTCCATGGTTACACTCCTAAAATATCTTTAATCTATCTTTTATAGTGAAACAAGCAGAACCAAAAACTATATATGTACCATAACCCATTAAAATCCGTGATTGGGGAATAAAAATAGTTTAAGTTTTACAGTAGTTTCACTCTAGTAATATACATTACTTGGGATGTTAAGTCAAGAAAGTAATTACATTAGGTAAAAATTCAAGCTGATATAATTAGTATACCATTTAATCACTATATAATGAAAGAGGAAAGGATATTATAGATCCTTTCCCAAAAAATTTCTAATCATTTAAATCGACTTGTTCACCAGTTATGAGATATATGGTAGATTCACAAATATTAGTTGTTCTATCACCAACTCTCTCAAAATACTTACATATAAATAAAAATTGAGTGGCTTGATTTATTGTTTTAGAGTCACTTCCCATCATAAGCAAAAGATCACTAAAAACATGCTTATATATGGCATCCAGCTCATCATCCATTTTGCATACCTCATATGCCTTATCAAGATTTTCATCAACATATGCATCAAGAGCACCCTTTATCATATTTTTTACTATATTGCCCATCTTAGGTATATCTATTAGAGGTTTTACATACTTTTCATCTTTAAGCCTTTTTATTGCCTTTGCTATATCAACAGCATGGTCAGCAATTCTTTCAAGGTCCGTAATTATTTTAACAGTAGTAAATATATTTCTAAGATCTGCTGCAATAGGCTGCTGCATTGCTGTAAGCCTTATAGCCTTATCTTCTATGCTTTTTTGCATGCCGTCAACTATATCATCATTTTTTATAATCTCTTCTGCAGTTTTTATATCTTGGTTAACAAGAGCTTCAATACATTCATATATTTGTTTTTCAACAAAACTTCCCATTCTTAAAAGATCTGTATGCAGTTCCTCAAGATGTAAATCAAATACCTTTCTTGTCATATACATTCACCTACACTTTTATATATTATTTTAACCAAATCTACCAGTTATATAATCTTCTGTTCTCTTATCTTGAGGCTTATAAAAAATGTTTTCTGTTTTACCACTTTCAACTACCTCTCCACTTAAGAAAAATGCTGTATTATCTGATATTCTTCCAGCCTGCTGCATATTATGTGTTACAATTATAACCGTGTACTTTTTCTTAAGCTCATCCATAAGTTCTTCAATTTTAAGTGTTGAAATAGGATCAAGCGCTGATGTAGGTTCATCCATTAACAGCACTTCTGGTTCAACAGCAAGAGTTCTTGCCACACAAAGTCTCTGCTGCTGACCTCCCGAAAGTCCAAGGGCGTTTTTCTTAAGTCTATCTTTAACCTCATCCCAAAGCGCTGCTCCAATAAGACTCTTTTCTACAACTTCATCAAGTTTACTTTTATTCTTAACACCATGTATTCTAGGTCCATAAGCTATATTGTCATATATAGACATTGGAAACGGGTTAGGCCTTTGGAATACCATTCCAACTCTCTTTCTAAGTTCTATTTCATCATAATCCTTATATATATTTTTACCCTCAAATAATACCTCTCCATCAATTTTTACGCTGTCTATAAGATCGTTCATTCTATTAATAGTTCTTAAAAATGTTGATTTTCCACATCCGGAAGGTCCTATGAGTGCGGTAACTGTATTTTTTTCAAAACCTAAGCTTATTTGCTTTAAAGCCTGAACACTTCCATAATATAAATTTAAATTTTTAGTTTCTATTACGCCCATTAAATCTCCTCCTATTTTCCACTGTATGATTCATATATCTTCCTTCCGATTATACGAGCCAAAAAATTAAATAATAAAACCATTATTACAAGAACTGCTGACGCTCCACTGGCTATTTTAGCTGCGTCCGGAACCATTCCTTCTGAATTAAGTTTCCATATGTGAACTGCAAGAGTTTCTGCAGGTCTAAACAAGCTAAATGGTGATTCTTTGCCGACTAAACTAACATTACTGTATTTAAGTATTGGGGCACTCATACCTGATGTATATAAAAGTGCTGCAGCCTCTCCAAATATTCTTCCAGCTGCCAAGATCACTCCTGTAAGTATCTGAGGTATTGATGAAGGCAAAATCACAGTTTTTATAGCTTGCCATTTAGTTGCCCCGAGTCCAAGACTAGCCTCCTTGACTTTTATTGAAGAAGCTCTAATAGCATTTTCACTGACTCTTGTCATAGAAGGTAAATTAAGTATTGTAATTGAAAGTGCTCCTGATAAAATAGTAAATCCCCATTTTGTCATTGTAACAAATACCAAAAGACCAAATAATCCTACTACTATAGAAGGAAGTGAAGCCATTGTCTCGATACAAAGCCTTATAAAATTAAGAAAAACACCTTCTTTTGCATATTCAGATAAGTATATTCCAGCGCCAACTCCAAGTGGTATTGTTATAAGAAGTGAAATCACAAGCATATAAAATGAATTAAAAAGCTGTGGTCCTATTCCCCCACCGGCTGAAGCAACTTTAGGATTTCCAAATAAAAAATTCAAATTAAGTGATTCTCTTCCTCTATACAAAATGTACCCTATAAATAGCACTAAAATCACTACAATAGATAATGACATAATATACAGCACAGCTGTAGCTATTTTATCGACAACTTTAGATTTCATCGTGCTTCACCTTTCCTTCCAATAAATCTTATTAAAATTATAAATGCAAATGAAATTATTAAAAGTAAAAATGCAAGTGACCACAACGCGTCATTCCATGCAGTTCCATTAGCTGTATTTGCCATATCCATAGTTATAATGCTTGTAAGAGTTGTAGTTGAATCTGTTAATCCCTTTGGAGCTTTAATTGTATTTCCAATAACCATTTGAACTGCTAGTGCTTCACCAAAAGCTCTTGCAAGTCCAAGAACTATTCCTGTAAGTATACCATTTTTACTTGCTGGAATTATCACTTTATATATTGTTTGCCATCTTGTCGCACCAAGTCCATAAGAAGCTTCTATATAGTCCTTTGAAACATTTTTAATAGCATCAGAAGATAAGCTTGCAATAGTGGGAAGTATCATTATACTTAATACAAGTATTCCTGCCAAAAGGCTAAACCCTACTCCCCCAAATTTATTTCTTATAAATGGCACAAGGACAATTACTCCAATAAAACCATATACAACCGATGGAATTCCAACAAATAACTCAAGCGATGGTTGAAGTAATTTTTGCCCAAGCCTTGGAGATATCATATTCATAAACACAGCTAATGCTACAGCCATAGGAGTACTTAAAATTACTGCTCCAATTGACACAAATGCAGAGCCTTTCATAAAAATCAATGCACCAAACTTTCCTGGTGCACTGTCTGGCTGCCATACACTAGAAAATAAAAATTTAAATAATGAGTAATGATCTTTAGTAAAAGTTTGTATACCTTTAGACGCTACAAAAAATATAATTGAGAGGGTTAGTATTACTATCAAAAAACCACAGAAAGTAACAAATCCTCTTCCAATATACTCATTTTTAAGTTTTTTCAAAAAACTTTTTCTTTCCATATTTTTTACCTCAATCAATTAATTTATTTATGTAAACAAAATAAAATCTATGCAATGCAACCTACATAGATTTTAGCAGGCTGGCTTGTAAACTCTAAGCCAGCCTGCTTTTAAACTATTTGAGTTCAACTTTCATTTCAGATGTAGGTATATATCCAAGTTTTTTAACTAATTCTTTATTATCACTACCCATTACATAATCTATAAATGCTTTAGCTACGCCTTTCGCTTCGCCTTTTGTATACATATGCTCATATGATGCAAATTTATATTTTCCTGAAACTATGTTATCATTAGTAGCATCTACTCCATCAATTTGAACCATATTAATATCTTTTTTCACATCTTCTGTTAAATATGATAATGCAAGATAACTTATTGCTCCCTTAGTACTCTGCATAGCAGTTCTAACTGATCCGCTTGCATCCTGTGTAGTTCCTAAGCCTTCCTTTTCATTTTTGCCTTCCATTACCGTTTTAAAGAAAGTTGCTCTTGTTCCAGAAGATTTTGGTCTATTAATTATATTTATTGGAAGATTAGGTCCTCCAAGTTTACTCCAGTTTGTTATGTTTCCTTGAAATATATCTTGTATTTGAGCTTTTGTTAAATTTTTTACAGCTACATCTTTGCTTGTAACAACAGAAAAACCTATAACACATACTTTGTGATCAGTTAATTTTTTAGCATCATCTGCACTTAATTTATCTTCTGCAAATATATCTGAATTTCCTATTTCAACTGAACCTTGCAAAACTTGATTTAAACCAGTTCCACTTCCTCCACCTTGAACACTTACATTGGCATCAGAGTATTTCTCTTTAAATCCTTCTGTAGACTGTTCAGCAAGTGGCTGAAGTGCTGTTGAACCAGATGCGGTTATTGAACCAGAAACTTTTTCTTCTGTTTTAGTTTTATTATTTGAAGTAACATTTTTCTTTTCAGATGTTGTGCTTCCACATCCTGCAAATATACCTGCCATAACTGTAATTGCAAGAGCAGCAACTACTACTTTTATCTTCTTATTTTTCATATTTAAATCTCCCTTCAAATCTTAGATAAATTTTTATCTCCTAACTACAAGTAATATGATACCTTGTCAATGTTAATCGAGTATTATACCAATGTTAATTAAATTTAACATTGCTTAAAATTTAAATTTATTCATTCCCACATTTAGCTTAACTATAACATCATTCATACTACTAAGTGAGCTGTCAACTTTGCTAATTAAAGAATATTGATTATTTATTACACTTTTAATTTCATCTACGAGAAGCATAAATTGCCCATATGAATGATTTATTTTATCAAATTTATCTCCAATAATTTGATTTTCATTGTTTACCATCTCAAGATTTGCATTTACAGACTTTATGCTGTTTGTAACTTTGCCATTAAGACTAAATATACTTTTATAGTTATCAGCAGTATTTTGAGTTATATTTATTTCTTTGTCACATAAATCATTAACAGATTTTATTTGTTCTCCTACTTTTTTAACCTTATTTTTAATTTTGTTTATTATTATTTCTACACTTTCCATTTGAACGTCTATTCCACTTGATAATTCTCTTATTTCGCTAGCAATTATATTAAAGCTATTTCCAGAGTTCCCTAATCTAGCTGATTCAATAGACGCATTTATACCAAGAATATGAGTTTTTTCTGAAATTTGATTTACAACATTAATAATGTATTTTATATCATCTATGCTTTTTATTAATTCTTCAAAAGAACTTTGGACGTCTCCCATACTCTTTTTTGAAATGGCGCTCATCTCTGTAAGTTCTTTAACCTTTTTAATTCCATCACTATTAACTTCATATATATTTTGAGTAGTATTAATCATTCCATCTGATAAAAGTTTTATACCTTCAATTTTAAGTTTTATATTATTAAATGCTTCAAACCCTTTATCCAAATTTTCTGATATACTGTTTGTGTTTTCTGAAACATTCTTAATATCCTTATCTATTGTTTGCATCTCACTTACTACTAATTGCTGTGAGCTCTTTACATCACTATTAATATCTACTATTTGATCAGAAACATATTTTATATTTCCAACAAGCTGCTTTATATTAGAGGTCATTTTATTAAAGGAACCTGTAAGCCTTCCAATTTCATCAAATTTTACTATGTCATTTGTTACATTAAAATTTCCATCAGCAATTTTATTAGTATTTTGTATAAGTGCATTCATAGGTCTAAAGAGTCTAGCTATAATAAAATTAATTATTGGTATTACAAGTAAAATTCCTATAAAAGTAATAATTAAAATTATAATTTCAAGTTTTTGGGGAATATTCTTTATTTCATCCTTATTATCAGTAAGTATTATTCCCAATTTAAGTTCCGGTATACTTTTTATATTTGCTATATAGGTTTCATTGTTAAAGTTATATTGAGCAAAATAAGAATTTTGTTTTAAAAAAAATTGCTTAGATAAAATTATTTTTTTTATCTCACTTATTTCATTTTTTTATTTATGTAATACTTTTCTGGTGATATACTATGTTATTTTTGAATCAATAATATAAACATATCCTTGTTTCATGTATTTAAAATTATCAAATCTTTTAGAGAAATAATCTATGATATGGTGCGTTTTAAGGGATTCGAACCCCCGGCCCACGGCTTAGAAGGCCGTTGCTCTATCCAGCTGAGCTAAAAACGCATACTTGGAGCGGGTAGAGGGAATCGAACCCTCGTGACTAGCTTGGAAGGCTAGGGCTCTACCATTGAGCTACACCCGCATATTTCGTTGTAGTGGTCGGGGTGACAGGGATTGAACCTGCGACCTCATGGTCCCAAACCACGCGCGCTCCCATCTGCGCCACACCCCGATGAACTTACTATGTCGTCTTGTTTTGTGTTCTTGTTCTGTGTCTTGACGACAGAGATTATTCTACACTATACAGCGAAATTCGTCAACCCTTTTTTTTAATTTTTTTTATATATTTTTTATACTTGCACTAATTTTGCTATCATTTATGTCTATAAATGCTAGACTATTAGGTCCTTTTCTAGATAAGGATACACTTCCCGGATTTATAAATAATATGCCAAGTTCATCAGCTATAAATGGCATATGAGTGTGGCCAAAAAGAGCTATATCTGCATTTACTTCCATTGCTCTATACTTTAATCTATTAAGATCATATTTGATACCATATTCATGTCCATGCGTAATAAAGAACGTCTTACCTTCTATTATTTCAATCCTTTCAAGTGGAATTGTGGTCATAAAATCACAATTTCCCGTAACACTTATTATTTCTCCATGATATTTAGTCTTTATTTCATTTACATCTTCTACATTATCACCTAGATGTATAACCATATCAGCATCTTTTATATGCTGGCACGCTTTATCTATCATGTTTTTATTTCTATGTGTATCACTCATAATAGCTATATGCATTCTAATCACTCCCAAGGCAATTTGCTTATTTCTTCCGATAGTTTTTTAAGAGCTATTGCTCTATGACTTATATTATTTTTTTCGTCTGCCGTAATTTCAGCAAAAGTTTTATTATATTGTGGTATATAAAACAAAGGATCATATCCAAAACCATCCTTACCCCTTGCTTCTTCTGTAATATAGCCTTCAACCTCTCCCTGCGCTCTTATATCATGATTATCATTTACAATCAGTATAATTGCGCAAACAAACTTTGCTTTTCTCTTTTCAAATGGTACGCCCTCTAAAAGCTTTAGAAGCTTTTCATTATTTTTTTCTGAATTTCCATGTTCTCCTGCAAATCTAGCAGAATAAATACCTGGTGCTCCATCAAGAATATCTACCATAAGTCCAGAATCATCTGCTATAACTATAGAATCTTTTTTTAATTCATATATCTCATGAGCCTTTTTATATGCATTTTCCATAAAGCTGGTGCCATCTTCCTCCACTTCTATATTAACCCCTGCTTCACTTTGAGACATTATATTTAACTTGTACTTCTTGAGAATCTCCTTTATCTCGCGTATTTTATCTTTATTATTACTTGCAATTATTAAATTCTTCAATTTTTCACCTCTAATATATAATTCAACTTTTAATTTACATAGTGAAACTAGTTCACAAACTATAGGTGCACTACAATTCTTTTTAAATTGGTATTTGAGTACATAAATAGTTTATATTTCGCAGTAGTTTCACTAAAGATAAACCACTTCAACTATTGAAATTCATGAGAGTTTATCTTTAGCACTCCCTTAATTGTAAATTTTAAACAATTCATCACATTCTGGAGGCGTAACCTCATTTTCAATTTCATTATCTACAAGCATGCCTTTTTCACTGGTTATGTTTCCTATTATGAATGCAGGAACATTATTGCCCTGCAATTTTTTCAAAAGTTCTTCTCCATTTTTACAGCATATAAGCATACTTCCAGATGAAATAAACCTCAAAATATCTATACCAAAAACTTTTGCCACTTTTCCTGTAACATGACTTATAGGAAGTTTATTATTATACACTTTGAAACCAACTTTTGATGCATTTGCCACTTCCCACAATGCTCCTAAAAGCCCACCTTCAGTTATGTCATGCATACTATTAACTCCAAATTTTCCTGCAACTTCCCCTTCCTTTATGACACTTAAGTTTTCGCCATAGGATTTGCCTTCATCTAATTCTTCATTTGAAAGAATATTTTTTAATTTGTCCAATTTTTCATTTATTGCAATATAGGTTCCTTCCATGCCCAAAGTTTTTGTTACTATTATGTCATCTCCAACTTCAGCTCCTGATGTAAATACCGTTTTACCTTTTTCTCCTTTTCCTATCGCTGTACACGAAACTATTATTCTATTTACTGCCTCTGTAATCTCAGTATGACCACCAAGAATTTGAATATTAAATTTCTTACATTCATCACTTATATCAGACATTATATTTTTTATTTCCTCTATTTTAGATGACTTAGGTGCCATTATAGTAACCAGTATTCCAACTGTCTTCACACCTGCAGAAGCTATATCGTTACAATTTATATTTACAGCTAGTTTTCCTATCCCTTTTTGTGCTGCTGTTATAGGATCTGTAGAAACCACACAATCGTAATCTCCATACCTTATTACACTGCAATCTTCTCCAATACCTCCACTAACAATAACGTCATCACGTATACTTCCTCTATTATTGTCTATAATTAATTTTAAATCATCCCAATTAAGTTTTCCTATTTCCATGTTAATTCTCCTTTGAAAAGTGTGTACATTAAATTTATTTTAACTTTTAATCACAAATATATGACTTAAATCATATTATATAAAGTAGTATTATTTTTATCAAGGCGGTGTATGTTTTGATGTATATAGGCCCTTTTTTCAGATCAAATTCAACAAACAAAGATAATATAAAAAATCAATTATTTCATCTTTCAAAAGAAGCCATAAAAGATATAGTTTTTAATTCAAAATGTGGAATAACATTCCCATTAAAAGATATAAAAACAAAAGACATTTCTCTAAATGATATTAGCACATTTAAATCATTTTCACCACTAATTTGTATCTATAAGAAATCTAGTTGCAATTTATATACACTTGATAAAAAACTTAGTTGGGATGACAGCAGTTACAGAAAAAATATAATTATATCTTCTAATGCATATATGACATTATGCTTAATGGAACTATCCAACTATTTTTTAAAATTCAAATCAACATATCCTAAAAAATTTTACTTAAACCCAATATATATAGGCACTGCAAAGAAACAAATTGATTTTTACACTTCATACTTGAGAAATTCAGAAGGTGTTTTTATAGATAAAAAGGATATTTCAAATGGACTTACTTCTGAAATAAAACTCGAAGCAAAAGGTAAAGACTTTAAATTTTCAGACCAGGCCTTGCTAATGTGTGCACATTATAAATTTTCAACTTTGTACACAGGAAAAAATTCTTCAGAATATAAAAATTTTTCTTTTGATATCTTAAAGATGCTTTTGCATTTTAAAGACGATCTATACAATTTATCTTCCAGAGAATTGAACAAGCTAATTTTAGCTTTGAACATATTTTTTGATTATAGCAAAAATATTAAAGCCTATGAACTTTTAATAGATCTTTTTGAGTTCACTTGTGAAAATCATATTATAAATTATTCTGGAAATATAACAAACTCATGCCTTTTATGTTTGAATTCAATACTTCTATACAAAAGTTCAAAACTCACAAAATTTAAAGACACAGCTTTAAAGATGTATTCACTATTACAAGATTTATTCATTCCTGAAGATGGAATGTTCTTTAAACAAGGTGAAAAAAAAGAATGCACTTTTTATTCAACAGAAATAATCCTATATCTCATAAATTCCATACTTATATGTGACTTATGTGATGATCCTAAAGAATACGATTCTATAATTGAAGATGTATTCAAGCATCAGCTAATTGAATCTGGAATTATAGCTTCTTGGCCTGCTGTACCTAGCTTGGATAATCCTGAACGCTATAAAAATTTCTCTTTAAAAGCAGAAGATTTAATTGATGAAAATAATTTTAAAATGTCATCTATGCCAACACCAGAATTATCCCAAATTGCACCTATATTCTTTAAAAAAATCAACTTTAATAAAAAGAAAAGAACCTTTAGTGATACGAAACAATCCTTTTATAGCGATAACAATATGTTCATATTTTTTATAATCATATATTGCTTCAAACATTTTTTTGATTTTTAAATTTCAAAAAATATTGTGAAGCAATAAACTAATTTTTTGCCTCAAAAGAAGACCAAAAGCTAGTGGTGAAGGGCTTTAACGTGTAAAGCCTCGTCAAACCCTTCACTTATTTTAGTTCGAAATATTTAGTGCAACAGCCCCTAATCTTATTTTATTGATGAAATAATTATATCACCATATGGATTTTCCCTAAGCTCAGTCACAAGTGGACTCATGCATATCACATTATTTTTTATACATATAGGTATAACAGGCAAATCTACAGTTAATTGCTTAATCATCTTATAGCAATATTCGTTATTTTTAGCTAAATTATTTGAATTAATTAGCCCATACATAAGATCGTCATAAGTAGTACTGGAGTATTTATTTAAATTGAATGGTGATTTTGAAGAAAACATTTCTAAAAAGCTCATGGGATTGCTAAAAGAAATATTGTATTCTCCAAAAAACATGTCATAATCTCCATTTTTTAAAACTTCATATAAATTATTTTTATTATATCCTTTTAACTCAAAATTTATTTTTTCGCTTTTATCTACGCTTCTAATATTTTTATTTATAGAATTAATATAGCTTTCACAAAGTTTCCTATTAAAGTCATTTTCCTCGTATGCAATTACAAACTTATCATCATTTTCGTATTTACTTTTTTTTAAGAATTTCAACACCTTCTGATGGAGCTGACTCCTCAAATGTATTTGTCATTATATAATTTTCTTTTAAACTTGATGGAATGAAATTATAAATTGGAGAAATACTTTCTTTTGGCATATCTTTTGCTATTTCAGTTCTACTAGTTAATAAACTTATTGCATTTCTAAAATTAGAATCAGCTATTTTTTTCATATTAAAATAAAGTGCATATATATTTAATGTACTAAAACTTTTAATATGATTACTCTTTTTTAATCTATTTATTTCCGTAAGTGGCGGATTTGAAAATATATCTATATTATTTGAATCAAAATCTGTGACAGAATACGCACTTACATTTTCTTCATCATTATAAAATTTAAGCTTTAGTTCATTACTCTTAACTTTATCTTTCATAAAATAATAATTATTTTTTTTAATCGTTATTGTTCCCTGAGAAATATATGAAATTTTAAAAGGACCAGTATATTTTATTTTTAAGTAATCTTTTTTCCAATTACTGGTGCTTTTATTGATTTCTCTAAGAAAAAATTGAGGTTCAGATAAAATTCTCAAAAAGTAATCACATGGACTATTGAGTCTTATTCTTAAAGTACTATTGTCAATCACATTAATGGCCACCTGATCAAAAGAAACTTTACCTGAATTATATGCTTCTTCGCCATATATATATCTAAGATCATATGCGTAAATATTATCCGTTTGTGGTGATAGTATTTCCCTAAAAAAATCATAAAAATCCTGTGCAGTTATTTTTTCACCATCACTCCACATAGCATTGTTTCTTATATGAAAAGTATACTGCATTTTGTCTTTAGATACTTCCCACTTTTCAGCAAGCCCTGGCTCAATTTCCATTGAGCTATCATCTTCATATACAAGTCCTGAGAAAAGAGTTCTAAGAATTTCATTTGACTTAGTATCTCTGTTTTTTGATGCAGTAAGCTTTGTGGAACTACGCCAATACCATAAGCAACAGGTTTATTTCTAGTTGATGTTTGTAGATATTCAGTTTTCTTCTCAACACACCCAGTGAATATCAAGCATGTAATCATTACACTGGCAGTAATTTTATATATTTTATTCATATCACAAAATTCTTTCTAAAAATTTAGTATACTATCCTTATTTGTTTATTATTTACATATATATTGTAAAATAAACATTCTTGCATTATTTATTTTTAAAGTATAATATTGTACTGCAATTTATGGTATAATAAAATTAAGTGAATTTTAAATTATAAAGTTCAAACTAAAACGGAGGTAATAACTAATGATTATTTGCCTGGAAATAGTTGGCCTTATAACTATGCTTATTTTTTTTGTTTTATAGGCATATGGAGTTTTATACTACTAAACCAACTACTCGGTCAATTTAGATACAAAAATTATTTAATGGAGAAATTAATCCAAAGCATATCCTATAATTCAAAAAAAATAATGACCCAGTGAAATCATAAATGGTGATAATACTTATGATTCCACAGAGCCAGTTAAAAATAGTAATGTTTCTAAAATATTTGCAAAAGATGAAAATAATTTAAATGCTTAATATGGTTCCTTGGGGGAACCATATTTTTTAGACTCTATTTTAAAACGCAATCATTTTTTATAGTTTCGCTATTTCATCACACATAAGTTTATTGACCATTTTAGGATTAGCCTTTCCCTTAGTCTCTTTCATTACAAGACCTATAAGGAAGCCAACAACTCTAGTTCTTCCATTTTTATAGTCTTCTATAGACTTTTGATTCTTGCTTAATACATCTTTTATAACTGAGAGTATTTCATCTTCATTGCTGTTCTGAACAAGACCTTCATCTTCTATAATTTTCTTTGGAGATTCTCCTGTTTCGAACATTTTAACTATAACTTTTTTACCTATAGCATTGGATATAGTGCCAGCATTTATAAGCTTTATAAGTTCCGAAAGCTGCTCTGGAGTAAATTTAAGATCTTCAACCCAAACATAATTAGCCTTCATTATCTTTGAAATATCCCCCATAAGCCAGTTTGATGCAGCTTTAGCATCACCACTTAACTTTGCAGTTTTTTCAAAGTAATCCGCCATAGACATAGTAAGCGTTAGTACAGAAGCATCGTATTTAGGTATTTCAAATTCTTCTATAAATCTTTCTTTTTTTTCATATGGAAGCTCTGGTATTGTCTTTCTTATATTTTCTATCCATTCATCACTTATATTTAAAGTAACAAGATCACCTTCTGGGAAATATCTATAATCATTAGCTTGTTCCTTACTTCTCATAACACTAGTTATGCCTTTAGCATCATCCCATCTTCTTGTTTCAACATACAATTTTTCTCCACTTTCTATAGCCTTTACATGTCTTTCATATTCATAATTAAGGGCCTTTTCAAGTGCTTTAAAAGAGTTCATATTCTTTATTTCAGTTCTAACACCAAATTCTTTAGCGCCTTTTTCCATTACAGAAATGTTAGCATCACATCTTAAAGAACCTTCTTCCATTTTACAGTCAGAAACTCCTATACATGAAAGTATACTCTTTAACATTTCAAGGTATGCTACAGCTTCCTCTGGGCTTCTAATATCTGGCCTTGATACTATTTCTGCTAATGGAACTCCTGCTCTATTAAAATCAACTAAAGTTCCTGCATTAGTATGTAAAAGCTTTGCTGCATCTTCCTCAACATGTAATCTCTCAACACCAATTCTTTTCTTAATTCCATCTTCAAGTTCTACTTCAATATACCCATCTCTGCATATAGGAAGTTCATCCTGAGTTATTTGATAATTTTTAGGACAATCTGGGTAGAAATAATTTTTCCTATCCATCCTTCCCATATGTGTTATTGAACAATTTAAAGCAAGACCAGCCTTTATTGCATATTCAATAACCTTTTTATTGATATGTGGAAGTGATCCTGGAAGCCCCATGCAAACAGGACAAACATGAGTATTAGGCTGTCCTCCAAAATCAGCAGTACATCCACAATACATTTTTGTTTTTGTATTAAGTTCTACGTGAACTTCAAGTCCAATAACTATTTCATATTCCATATACTTTCACCTTCCCTACTTTATATCTGCTGCGCAATTTTTATGCCATAATGTAGACTGTTCAAAGCTGTATGCCATATTGAAAAGTACATCTTCTCTAAAGTAATTACCCATTATCTGTAGTCCAACTGGAAGACCTGAAACCATACCGCATGGTACAGATATAGCTGGAATACCACTTATATTAACAGGTACAGTGTAAATGTCTGACATGTACATAGAAAGTACATCTTTAGTCTTCTCTCCTAAATTAAATGCAGTTGTTGGAGATGTAGGTGATATTATAACATCAAATTCTTTAAATGCTTTTTCAAAATCTTGCTTTATAAGATTTCTTACCTTTAGAGCTTTTTTATAATATGCATCATAATATCCTGCTGATAAAGCATATGTACCAAGCATAATTCTTCTTTTTACTTCTCTTCCAAAACCTTCACTTCTAGATTTCACATAAAGATCAGTTATATCATCAGCATTCATATCTCTATGTCCATATCTTATTCCATCAAATCTTGCAAGGTTTGATGAAGCTTCTGCTGAAGATATTATGTAATATGCAGCTAATGCGTATTCTGAAAGTGGAAGTGAATATTCCTTTACTTCTGCCCCATTTTCTTTAAATACTTCTATAGCTTCAAGTATGCATTTTTTTACGCTCTCATCTAAGCCATCCCCAAAAAACTCCTTTGGAACAGCTATTTTTTTACCTTTAACATCATTTACAAGACTCTTCTTATAATCTTGAACTGGAGTATCAACTGTTGTAAAATCCATTTTGTCAAGACCAGCTATATTTTGAGTAATAAGTGCGCAGTCTTCTACGTCCCTTCCAAAAGTTCCAACCTGGTCCAAAGTCGAACCAAAGGCAACAACTCCATATCTTGATATTCTTCCATAAGTAGGTTTAAGTCCAACTACACCGCAGAAAGATGCTGGTTCTCTTACAGATCCTCCTGTTTCAGTTCCCAATGCTACTGGAGCTTCACAGCTTGCAACTGCAACTGCAGCTCCGCCAGAGGAACCTCCTGGAACTTTAGTTGTATCCCATGGATTTTTGGCAACCTTATAAGCACTGTTTTCATTAGAAGATCCCATAGCAAATTCATCCATGTTTGATTTTCCAATTATAATTCCATTATTTTGTTTAAGTCTTTCAACTACAGTAGCATCATAAGGTGATATATATTTTTCAAGTATTTTTGATGCACATGTATTTTGCATATTTTTTACACTTATATTATCCTTTACAGCAACAGGAATACCTGATAATCCTTGAAGCTTTTCCCCTTTTTCAATTTTTTGATCCATTAGTTTTGCGTCTTTAAGTGCTTCTTCCTTAGCTACATACAAAAAAGCCCCTAGTTTTTCATCAGCCTTATCAATTCTATTTAAAAAAGCATTTGTCACTTCCTCAACTTTAACTTCCTTATTATCTATCATATCTTTAAGCTCATGCGCTTTAAGCTTATGCAATTCCATAAAAATACCTCCTTATAGCTACTCAATTATTTTAGGAACAATTATGTATTCCTCTAAATTCTTAGGTGAATTTTTAATTACATCTTTTAAATCCATAGAAGGTTCAACAACATCTTCTCTAAATTTATTTTCTATGTAATAAGGGTTTACTATTATATCAACATTGTCAGTATCAAGTTCATTAAGCTTGTCAATATACCCCAACACACTATTTAAATCGTGAGCTAAACTTTCCTTTTCCTCTTCAGTAAAACTAAGTCTTGCTAGTTCAGCAACATATTCAACATCTTTTTTTGAAACAGCCATATTTTCTCGCTGCATAAATTTAGAATTATGCAGCTCCTCCCTTCTTTGTATTTTATAATGTATATTTTTCAATAAATGCAGCTTAATTTTAAGTACATATTTAACATTATAAATCATACCAAATTAAATTATACAATTATTATTAAATAATCTCAATTTTTTTGATTAATTTATTGCTTTCATCATTTAAGAAAGTAACAAATAAGCTTAAACTTGAATTACAGTATCATTTTCCGTAGGTACAGAGGAAAATATTCCTTAATCTCAACTTTATATGAAACAAGAGTGTTTTCAAACCATTTAAATAACGTTAATAAATCTTAGAGGAATATTCCTCTTAGATTTATTAACGTTATTTAATGTTGCAAAACACTCTTGTTTCACAATTTTTTTAAAATACTCCCATATACATGAAGAACATAGTACCAAGCGCTATAAATGCACATCCTCCAGAATAAAAAAGGTTTCTAGACTTGTCACTATTATCAAAAAAGTTAACTGCCCAAACAATCATAGTAAAAATCATAAATATATCAAACATTTTGTAGTTACTGAAGTATTGTATTGGAATAAGTTGATATGTAGTAAGCAAAGTAAATATAAGACACACTGTGGTAATAACTACTAAAGTCCAGCTTAAAAAACCTACTGTCTTTTTTAACATAATACTTCCTCCCTCAAAAATCCTACTAAATATAATATATTATTTTGCAACCTTTGTAAATAACACATTAGACTTTATCTTTGTAAATCTTTTACTATTTGTTCAAATTCGTCTTCGTTTATTATTCTTACACCTAATTTTAATGCCTTATCATATTTGGAGCCAGCATTTTCACCTGCAATAACGCAATCAGTTTTTTTGCTAACGCTTCCTGCAACATTTGCTCCTAATTTCTCAAGTTTTTTCTTTATATCAGTTCTCGAATAATTTTTAAGTGTTCCAGTTGCAACTACAGTTTTATTTGTAAAAGGATTATCCACAATTTCGCTTTCCTCATAAGTAGGGCATACTCCTAATTCAAAAAGCTCTTTTATACTTTTTATTATTTTGTCCTGCTTAAAAAATTCTGCTATACTTTTTGCAACAATATCACCTATATCTTGAACTGAAATTAAGTCTTCATACGATGCATTTCGTATACTATCAAAATTTTTAAATTTTTTAACAAGATCATTTGCAGTTTTTTTGCCTACATTAGGTATTCCAAGAGAATAAATAAAAGATGGCAAATCACAGTTTTTACTTTTTTCAATAGCCTCAATGAGATTTGCAGCCTTCTTTTCAGCGAACTTATCTAGTTTAAGTAGATCTTCCTTTTTTATTCTAAACAAATCAGAAATACTCTTAATGTCAAGCTTTTCAAATAATTGCTCAGCTGTTTTTTCACTAAAACCTTCAATATTCATAGCCTCTCTACTACCAAAATGAACTATGCTTTTTACCATTTGAGGCTTGCAAGATAACGTATTTTCGCAGAAAAAGTGAACACCTTCTCTT
The DNA here is from genome assembly GCF_001270375.1 of Clostridium sp. DMHC 10. Taxonomy (NCBI): domain Bacteria; kingdom Bacillati; phylum Bacillota; class Clostridia; order Eubacteriales; family Clostridiaceae; genus Clostridium; species Clostridium sp. DMHC 10. The sequence goes on along the minus strand of NZ_LGVB01000010.1, from coordinate 20,481 downwards.
ACCAATTCACTTCCACAAGAAGGGCATGTCATTGGCGGTTCTATTTCTATGCTTTTAACATTTTCATCATCCGAAACGCCCATTATTTCCGGTATAACATCATTAGATCTTCGTATAAAAACTCTGGATCCTATTTTAACTCCTTTTCTTTTTATGTCATCCATATTATTTAATGTAGCCCTTTTTACAACTACTCCAGCAATGTCAACTGGCTCCAATAAAGCAGTTGGAGTAACTCTCCCACTTCTTCCAACATTCCACTCTACATCTATAAGCCTTGTTGTAGCTTCCTCCGCTTCAAATTTATATGCGATTGCCCATTTGGGGAATTTTATTGTATATCCAAGGTAATCTCTTGTCTTAAAATCATTAATTACTATTACAACTCCATCAATATCATAATTCAACGTTTTTCTTATATTTCCTATATATTCTATCTCTCTTTTTATTTCATCAATGGTTGTACAATCTTTTATATATTCATCAACTGGAAAACCCTTTTCTCTTATAAAATTCATCATTTCAATATAAGTCTTAAATGGAGTTCCTTCATTGTATCCAACATCATAAAAAAATGCCGATAAATTTCTTTTTGCAGTTTCTTTAACATTTAAATTCCTAAGAGCTCCTGCTGCACCATTTCTAAGATTTTTAAGTGGAACCACTGACTTGCTATTGTAAGCTTCAAAAGCCTCTTTAGTCATTATTGCTTCACCATGTACTTCTATTAAAGCATCATTTTTTATTCTTAGTGGGATTGATTTTATTGTCTTTGCCTGAGCTGTTATATCCTCTCCTGTAACTCCAGTACCTCTAGTTGCTGCCTTTATAAGTATTCCGTTTTCATCATATGTACAGTTTATTGTAAGTCCATCAAACTTTTTTGTAAGCACATACTTAAGTGGAGGAAGTTTATCCTCATGGCTTGAATTGTACTCATTTACAGCCTTTTCATTTCTATTATGCCATTCAACAAGTTCTTCAAGACTTTGAGCTTTATCAAGGCTAAAAAGTTTTGCTCTATGTGTATACTTTTCAAATTGAGGAAGAACCACATCTCCAACCCTCATTGTTGGAGAATATGGATACACAATTCCTGTTTCCTTCTCTAATTTTCTAAGTTCATCATATTTTACATCATATTCCTTATCCGAAACCACAGGGTCATCAAGTACATAATAGCTGTAGGAATATTTATTTAGCTCCTCTATAAGCTTTTCCATTTTCACAATTTTATCTTCTTTTTCGTCCATAACTACACCTCATTTTATAAAAGTTCAAGTGGTGCCATATCCAGTCTTAAATTCTTAATCCCCATATTTTCAAAGGCAATTGTCAAATTAACATGACCATCTATTTTATTTATAGTTATTATAGTACCTTTTCCAAACTTAGAATGTTTTACTTTAGTTCCCTTTGATATATCTTTCTCAAGCAAAATTGCAGGTTCATTATCCTTTATATTCTCTAATCTGTTTTCACTTCTCAAGCTGCCAAATTGAATATTTTTAGGTGGAACTTCTTTTGGAACAGAATTTAAATTCCAGCTGGCGCTTTTAGTAAAACTTTGACTTGCACCTCTGCTAAAATCGGACTTTAAGTTAAAGGTTTCTTTTAAATCATCACCAATTTCATTTAAAAAGTCTGATTCTGTAAATGCCTCTGTTCTTCCAAATACTTTTCTTATTCTTGCAGAAGTCATATAAAGTTTTTCCTTCGCTCTCGTAACTCCAACGTAAGCAAGTCTTCTTGATTCCTCCATTTCGTAAGAATTAGTAAAAGCAACCCCTCCTGGAAATATTCCATTCTCCATTCCAACCATAAATACAACAGGGAATTCAAGTCCCTTTGCACTATGAACTGTCATTAAAACAACTGTATCGGCGTCCTCATCATAATTGTCTACATCTGCTACCAAAGAAGTCTTTTCAAGGAATGCTGAAAGAGTTTTATCATCTGATGTATTTTCAAAATCCACTGCCGCATTAACCAGCTCTTGAAGATTTTCTATTCTAGCTCGGTCTTGAACATCATCTGACTTTTTAAGTTCATCCATATATCCAGTTTGTTCAAGTATTTCCTTTATCAAAATTGATATTGAAATTTCATCTTTTCTCCTTACGAAGCTATTTAATATGCTTACAAATTTGTTTATTGAAGTGGCTGTTCTCGGGGACAATCCGGGAATATTGTTCACATCTAAAATAGCATTATATAAACATTCTTCAATCTCATTGGCAAAGTTCTCAATTTTTGATACTGTTGTTGCTCCTATACTTCTCTTTGGAACATTTATTATTCTCTTAAGGCTTACATTATCAAGAGGATTATTTATCAGCTTAAGATATGCCATTATATCTCTTATTTCTTTTCTATCATAAAATTTAAGTCCACCGATGATTCTATAAGGTATATTTCTTTTTATGAATACATCTTCAAATATACGCGATTGAGCATTTGTTCTATACAAAAAATTGCAAAATCTTTAAATTTCCTTTTTTCCTCATCTTTAGTTTTCATTATTTCACTAGCTACAAACTCTGCCTCAGCAACGTCTGAATCTGCTCTTAAAACCTTTATTTTTCCTCCATCATCACTTCTTGTCCTAAGCTTTTTCATATGTTCATGTGGATTATTTTTAATTATTTCATTTGCTGCCTTTAATATATTTCCTTTTGACCTATAATTTTCTTCAAGCTTTACAACTTTTGCATTTTTATACTCTCTTTCAAAATCCAGTATATTCCTTATGTCTGCTCCTCTCCATCCATATATGCACTGGTCATCATCGCCAACCACACATATATTTTTACTTTCAGAAGCAAGAAGTCTTGCAAATTCATACTGGCATTTATTCGTATCTTGATACTCATCTATCATTATATACTTGAATTTTCTTTGATAGAACTTAAGAACTTCTGGTTCCCTTTTAAATAGTTCTACAGTTTTAAAAATAAGATCATCAAAATCAAGCGCATTATTCTCTTTTAGCTTTTTCTGATACAAAAGGTATACATCAGCTATTTTATTAAGCTTATAATTGCTGCTATTTTCATTTTTATATTGCTGCGGAGTTACAAGTTTATCTTTAGCTGAACTTATTTTAGATATTACTTCTTTATCTGTTATATCTTTTTCATTTATACCAATTTCCTTTATACACTGTTTTATAAGCACCTTTTGATCATCACTATCATATATTGTAAAATTTCTACTGTACCCTATTTTATCTATTTCTCTTCTCAAAATTCTTACGCAGCATGAATGAAATGTTGCTATCCACATACTACTTACCTTTTCACTTCCAATTAAAGCTTTTACTCTCTCTTTCATTTCTGCTGCTGCCTTGTTAGTAAAAGTTATAGCAAGAATTTGTGAAGAATAAATACCAAGTTCATCAAGCATATAAGCTATCCTATATGTAAGTACTCTAGTTTTTCCACTTCCTGCTCCTGCAAGTATTAAAAGAGGTCCATCTATCGTAGTAGCTGCTTCATATTGTTCATTATTAAGCAATTTTTTTAAATCCATAAAATTTCACTCCTTGAGTTTTTAAGACTTAACAGCTCAGCTTAATATATAGAAACTGCATTAAACGCTTAAATTAATCAAAATATAGTAATATTAATTTAAAGTTTCCATATAATTTCATCATATAAACTATTAAATATTATAACATTTTATCAGTAATTTTAATCATTTGAAAATAAAAAATCAGCATAAGTTTTATTTCTTATACTGACATTTTTTACTTAAACTATTATAAACTATAAGAGATAATTTTACAAAACATTTAATTTGATAATTCACCCCTTATTAAGTCTATCTAAAATTATATTATATCCATCAGCTCCATAATTAATGCATCTGTTTACTCTACTTATAGTTGCAGTACTTGCCCCTGTAATTGCAGCAATGTCCGTATAAGTTTTTTTGTCTTTAAGCATTTTTGCAACTTGAAGCCTTTGTTCAATTGTCTTTATTTCATTTATTGTAAAAATATCTTCAAAAAACCTGTAACATTCATCTCTATTTTGAAGAATTAGTATTGCATCACATAAAAAATCCATAGATTCACTTTTCAACCTTGAATTATAATCAGACATCAAAAACCACCTCTTTCAACCTGTAATTTATATTTTACCATTTTATAAGGCATATTTCCACAAAATATTTATTCACAATCATGAAATAAATATTGCACTTTTATTTTATAATAATTTTTTATATTCATCACAAATTTCACGTTCATCTTATGTAAATCTTTTCATATTTTCATAAACAAAAAATAAAAACAGCCCTTGGGGCGGGGCTGTTCATAATAAATAAAAAGGGGGCTATTCATTCCTTGTTATTTATCTTTCGTCTAATATTATAATAAACATATAAACAAAAAGCAATAGGAACGTGAAAATTTTATTGTAAACATTTTATTAATATGAAGGTAATTCCTTCATAAACCATTAACATATTTTTGCAAATTATTCTTAGTTTTTCAAGTTCAGAAACTGTAAGCTCCCTATATTCGCCCTCATCAAGCCTCTCATCTAAATTAAGTCCACCGAAGCTTAGCCTTTTAAGATAAATTACCTTTTTGTCAAGACTTTGAAACATTCTTTTAACCTGATGATATTTTCCCTCCTGCACAGTAACTTTAACTTCCGATTCATTTTCATCAGCTTTCAATATTTCTAATTTTGCAGGCATACATTTATAACCATCATCAAGGATAATTCCTTTTTTAAATTCTTCAATATCATTTTTATTTAATTCAGAATCTATCTTCGCATAATAAACCTTATCAACATGCCATTTAGGTGATATCAGCCTATGATTTAATTCTCCATCATTTGTAAGCAGGAGCAAACCTACAGTATCCTTATCAAGCCTTCCAACTGGAAATGGATCAAATACCTTGTGCTGCTCTTCAAGAAGATCTATAACGGTCCTATCATAATCATCAAAGGTTGCCGATATTACACCATCAGGCTTATTCATCATCAAATATATATTTTTTTTATATGTAACTTCTTCTCCATTAACTTTTATTGTACTTTTAATGGGGTCCAGCTGATAATTGTTATCCTTTATAACCTCTCCATCAATTTTAACTTCTCCACTTTTTATAATTTTCTTAACATCTTTTCTTGAGCCATATCCTAAATTAGCTAAAACTTTATCTAATCTTTCCATATTCTATTTCCTTTCAACATAAAAACATCCTGTAAAATACACATTATTTATATTTTACAGGATATTCAAAATTATTATACTTAAAACTAATATTTTATCATCTCAATCTTAACAATTTAAAGATAATGCGAAACAATTCAAGTGAAGGGTTTAACTTCCTTTCACTATATTATGTATTATAATAACCAAGAACCTTAGTCACATAATTTTGAGTTTCACCTGAAAGAGCACTTATGTTTCCTGCAGTATTTTTAACTGCATTTGGACCAGCATTATATGCTGCGACAGCAAGTTTGGCGTTACCAAACATATCAAGAAGTTCTTTTAAATACCTTGTACCTCCATCTACGTTTTGTTCAACATCATATGCATTAGTTACTCCAAGTTCGCTGGCAGTAGATGGCATAAGCTGCATAAGACCTTCTGCTCCGACGCTCGAAGTTGAATTTGGATTAAAATCTGATTCTTGCTTTATAACAGCCAGTATAAGTTTTTTATCAACGCCATATTTTTTTGATGCATCTTCTACTGCTTTATCTATAGAAGTGTTGCCAGATTTAATTTCATTTTGTATATAATCCAAAGTATTATTCATAAGTAGGCCTTTCCCATAACCAAGATTGCTTAAGTCGCCACTACCCAAAATACTGCTTAAATCGAAAGAACCATTGCCTTCCGCTGATGCATTAAGTAAACTTTCTAGAGCCATTTGAAATCCCTGTGATGAAGAATCATCATCAGACATTCCAGCTTTAAGCATTTGCTGCATCATATTAAGTTGAAGATAATTTTGCACGCTATTTACGCTAGAACTATCGCTTACAGCCACATTATTCACCTACCTCACATTATTCCAATAAATAAACTATAGCTTTATTTTCGTAAACAGTCAAACAAAACTTTATACATTCATCTCAAAAATTGAATAATCTTCATATTCTTTTTCACAATTAAATTGATTTTTACATAAAATAAGAATCCTATAGTTTCCCTTTTCTGTTGGTATAAATGAATAAAAACTTTTTTTGCTGTATCTTTGAACTATCTTCCATTCCCCATCTTTCATAATATAAAATTGATATACTATTTCCCTTCCATTTTTACAAGATACATTTAGTGTAACAGCCTCGTTTAATATAGGAAATTCTCTATCACATTTTATTGTAAGCTCACTCACTGGCTCTACATCCCTTACAATAAAATTAATAGCTTTATATGAGTCAAATTTCTTTGAGCTATTCTTATTTACAGCGTATATTTCAACTTTATAAGTACCTTCACACTTAGGAATTACTTCATATTTTTTAGAAAATTCAAAATTTGTTTCTTCTAATTGACTACTATTTTTGCTAATTATAAATTTAACTAAATTTTCTTTTGTATTTAAAGTTACTGCCTCCAATTGAATCTTTTCTCCAACAACATAATAGTCTTTAACAGGTGGAAGTACGCATTCTATTTTAGCTGGAATGTAATCCATGGCTTGTACCACTACTTCTGAACAGCACTGAAAATCCTTATCACAATATTTGTCTTTAACTTTAATTTCGATTGTATATTTTCCTGAATCTGAAGGTGTAAAATTGACCCAATTACATGCCCCATAATCTATTTTTTCTATTATTTGATTTTCTTTTTTAACGGTAAAACTATATCTTAAGTCTATTCCTCCTTTTGCTTCTACTTTAACATTTACAGTTTCCCCCTTCAGTATGGTACCTTCCTTACTTTTATATATCCTTACTATCTTAACCGGTTTATTCTTAATCTCTTCTATTGCAAATTTAAACTCTTTTAAAGCCTCAAAAGCCTCTTTACAGCTTTCATCTTTAACCATTAGCTTTACATTGTATATACCTGCTCTTTTAGGTCTCCACACATAGTTTTTATCCCTCTTGTATCCACTATCCTCACTTAAATTCCCATCAATCACATATCTGTATAGTATGTTTTTTCCCCCAGTAACTACTGATTTTAAATTAATAGTACTTCCTAGAAGCTGCGGCGAAGTTACATCAGCAGTAAAATCGATTATTTTTATATCTCTATATTTTTTCACCCTATATAAAATAACAGCTCTATCATCAAATTCTTTTTTAGAATACATATCTTTAACCATACATAAAAGCTTGAAGTCTCCATATCCTTTTTCTGTATAACTTACAATTCTTTTACCTGAATAATCCTGTATACACTCACTTTTTCCTAGGGCATATATTTTCACAAATTTATATAATGTCATCTTATTGTCACTATTAATTGCATCTACTTTAAAAATAATCTCATTACCTGTATAAAGTTCAGTAGTAAGACATCTAAAATTTTTGATTTCCACCTTATCACTTTCAGAATTTCTTATTATATAATCTGTTTTATTTACATAACTAAATGGTTTTGCATCATCTTTTTCCAAAGCCTGAATCATTATAGTATAAATTCCCTCTTTTTTTGGAGACCATACTGCAAATAGTTCATTGGAAAAATCCTTAAGTATATTCCACTTTCCATTATGCCCAACTAAGAACTTATATAACAAATTCTTATTTATACAATTTTTTATACTTATATTTATTTTTTCATTTTTTCGCTGCGGACTCTCCTTATCAAATGCTATTTGAAATTCTTCCATATTCTTTCATCTCCCAAAGAAATTGTTAACTTTATTATACTATATTACCATATTTTGTAACAAGAGTGATGTTTACATTTTTTTTGATTTTTTATATTATATAGATAAACTTACTCCTGTATAAAGATAAACCATCTTGAAACTTGAAATTTATTTGTACCAAAATGCCGTCTTCTAGGCATTATGGTGCACATGAATTTCAATAGTTAAAGCGTTTTATCTATATATAGTGAAACTACTGGGAAACTTAAACTATTCATGTACCAAAATGCCATTCTCTAAGAGATTATGGTAAACATATAGTTTGCAGTTAAGCTAGTTTCACTATATAACTAATTTATAAAAATTATAAATTCATTTAGCTTAGGAGGCAAACAATGAAAATCTTTAATGCATTAGTTACAAATTTCAATAGAATCGAATTCAAAATAGATAATCCAAGCGAATTAAATTTTTACATGTTGAATATAGTTAATGGCAGAAATTACATGAAAATAATTGAGCACTCAATATCAGATAATACAGTTTTTTTCTAAACTTAGAAAATGAAATAGACATAAAAATGGATTGTTTACTTATCTACGGCGACATAATAAACATAAAGTGTTGTTACTTTAAATTATTTTCATCTAAAGAATTTAATGATAGATACTATTATGATGGTAAACTTGGAGTTGAGTACACCCCCCAAAATCAATTTTTAAATTGTGGGCTCCAAGTGCTTTAAATGTAAAGCTTCTTTTATATAAAAACGGAGATGCAGCCTTAAATGATAATCCAGTTCATTCTATATACCTAAATGAAGAAAATGGCTTATGGAGCACTCCTATAGAAGGTGATTTGAAGAATTATTATTACACTTATCAAGTTGTCTTATATAATGAAGTAAATGAAGTTACTGATCCATATGTAAAAGCAACAGGAATAAACGGAAATAGAGGCGCTATAATAGATATTTCTGAAACAAACCCTGAAAATTGGGATAAAGATGTTTCTCCAAGTACAATAAATAATTTTACAGATGCCGTAATTTATGAAATTAGCATAAGAGATATTTCTTCAAATCCAAACAGCAATATAAAAAATACTGGAAAGTATTTAGGATTAGCTGAAGAAAATACAAAAACAAAAAACAATCTTTCTACAGGACTTGATTACATAAAAGAGTTGGGAATAACTCATGTTCAGATAATGCCTATATTTGACTTTTCCTATAAAAGTATTGATGAAAAAATGCCTTCAGAATATAATTGGGGTTATGATCCTCAAAATTATAATGTTCCGGAAGGTACGTATTCTACAGATCCATATGACTCTAAATGCAGAATAAGGGAACTAAAGACATTAATTAGTGCTTTACACAAAAATAATATTTCAGTTAATGTGGATGTGGTTTTCAATCATCTCTGGAATGAAAAAGAAAATAGTTTTGAAAAGACATTCCCTGGGTATTATTTAAGAAGAAACCAGGATGGTACATTTTCAAACGGAACCGGATGCGGTAACGATACAGCTTCAGAAAATCTAATGATGAAAAAATTTATAATTGACTCTGTAGTTTATCTATCACAAGAATATCATATAGATGGTTTTAGATTTGATTTAATGGGAATTCATGATATAGATGCAATGAATCAAATACGTGAAGCTGTTGACAGGCTTGGAAGACCAATAATGCTTTACGGCGAAGGCTGGAACTTAAATACAAATTTGCTATATGAGAAGAAAGCCATTATTCAAAATTCCTTTAAAACTCCACGCATTGGATATTTTAATGAAATCATAAGAGATTCTATTAGAGGTTCACTTTTTGATGCAAATTCAAAAAGGTTTTGCCTCTGGCGGTGAAAATTTTGAAAATTCCATAAAATTATCATCTATAGGATGTATAAATTATTCTGAATGGCTTAAAGGCCCATTTAATTCTCCAGAGCAATCTATAAATTATGTTTCTTGCCATGATAACGCAGCACTATATGACAAATTGAAAGCTTTAAATCCAGATGACAGTGATGGAACTTTAATGGAAAGAGTAAAATTATCCTTAGGCATAATATTCACTTCTCAAGGAACAGCATTTTTAGAGTGTGGTTCAGAATTTGGCAGAACAAAAAATGGCATAGACAACACCTATAAATCGCCAGACTATGTAAATTGGATAGATTGGACATTGAGAGATAAACGTATAAACTACGTTTATTATATTAAAAATCTTATTAATTTAAGAAGAAATCATTCTGCATTTAGATTTATAAACTCGGATGATTTAAAAAATCACCTTGAATTTATTAATAATTCACCAAAAAATTCTGTTGGCTTCATACTTAAAAATAAACCTAATGGTGATAGTTGGAACAACTTGCTTATAATATACAATGCAAATAATCATGCACTTAACTTTCCTATACCATGGGGAAACTGGAATGTGTACGTGAATAAGAATTCTGTTGGAGAATCTAATATAAGAGATGTAAAAATAATTATATAGTTGAAGGATTAAGTGTAAATGTACTATATAATTAAATAGTTATGTTTTAAAATAAAAAATAGCAGGTAATTTATGTAAAGATAAATCACCTGCTATCTTTCACTTTTTTAGTCTTCTAATTTTTTCTTTAATTCTTCTGCCATATCTTCATATCCTGGTTTTCCAAGAAGTGCAAACATGTTTTTCTTGTAAGCTTCAACTCCTGGTTGATTAAATGGATTAACACCTAATAAGTATCCACTTATAGCACATGCCTTTTCAAAGAAATATACCATATATCCAAAATGATAAGCAGTAAGTTCTGGAACATTTACAATCATAACCGGAACTCCTCCGTCGTTATGTGCAAGAACGGTTCCTCTAAAGGCTTGCTTATTAACAAAATCAATAGTCTTTCCAGCTACAAAGTTAAGGCCATCAAGATTTTCTTTATCTTCACCTATAGTTAACTCTTTTCTAGGACTTTCAACATTTATAAATGTTTCTATAAGATCTCTTCTTCCTTGTTGTATGTATTGACCCATAGAATGTAAATCAGTAGAAAAATCTCCTGCTGCTGGGAATAGTCCTTTGTTATCTTTTCCTTCGCTTTCTCCAAATAATTGTTTCCACCATTCTCCAAAGTAATGAAGTGAAGGTTCAAAATTAGTTATCATTTCAATTGATTTTCCTTGCTTATATAGTGCATTTCTAGCTGCAGCATATTTATAAGCATCATTTTTATCAAGATCTTCATCTTTATATGCTTCTCTTGCATCTGCTGCACCTTTCATCATTTCATCTATATCTATTCCAGCTGCTGCTATAGGAAGTAATCCAACTGCTGTTAAAACAGAATATCTTCCTCCAACATCATCAGGAACTACAAAGGATTCATAGCCTTCAGCATCAGCTAAAGTTTTAAGTGCTCCTTTTTTAGCATCTGTTGTTGCATATATTCTCTTTCTAGCTTCTTCAACACCATATTTCTTTTCAAGAAGTTCTCTAAAAATTCTAAAAGCAATAGCAGGTTCTGTTGTAGTACCTGACTTTGATATTACATTAACAGACAAATCTTTTCCTTCTATAGCTTCAAGTAAGTCTGCAAGATAAGTAGAACTTATATTATTTCCACAGAAAAATATTTGAGGTGCTTTTCTAGTTTCTTTTGAAATATTCGCGCTAAATGTATGAGAAAGCATTTCTATAGCGGCTCTTGCTCCAAGATATGATCCTCCAATTCCTATAACTATAAGAACATCAGAGTCATTTTTTATCTTTTCTGCTGCTTTTTTTATTCTTCCAAATTCTTCTTTACAATAATTAACGGGAAGATCCACCCATCCTAAAAAGTCGTTTCCTGCTCCTGTTTTATTATTAAGCACTTCATGAGCAGCTTTTACCATTGGCTTTAAATTTGTTAATTCTTCATCATTAAGATATGGTTTAGTATTTTTTAAATCAAGACTTAAGTTTTTAGCCATTACAAAGTCCCCTCCATATTTTTTATTTTTTACCTATAGCAATTTTAGTCTATTATTTTAAATAAATCAAGATTTTAATTGTTAAAAGTTTGACAATTAAATTAAACTGTTATATAATAGTATCATAGAAAATATAATTTTTAGGGGGATTTTCATTATGGAGAAAACAATTAATATTAAAAGTCTTATAGGAAGTAAATTTCAGTGTCAGGATGCAATACTGCTAAAATCAGAACTCCTAGCCAATTTAAATGATAATGTGATTTTGGATTTTTCTGGAATAGATTATGTTCCTACGACCTTCTTTTATAATTTATTCTCCGAGCTGTTATATATCAATGATAGAAAAGACATATTAAATCATATTAAAGTAAAAAATTTATCAAATATTGATGATTACAATAAAGTAGTTTATGGAACAGCAAGTTTAGTTTCATAAGTAAAATTAAAATAGCATCTAACCCACTTCAATTTAGATGCATTTCTATCAAAATCACCTTAACAACCTTAAAAACTGCCTTAATGAACCTTATTAAGGCAGTTTTTAGTTTTAATCTTTTTAATAAATGTTGCTTTTTACACTCATTAAAAAAGCTTCCTTTAGTACGTTTAACTATGTTTAAATGAAAATTTTACTACACATATTTTAACATTATAAAGCTAATTATATTACCGTAACAATTTTAAAATATAATTTTAGGAGGTAAGACTATGGTTGCTACTGGTAATATGCAAATAGAAGCAAATAATCTCAAGGTTATTAAGGATCAACTTGGATATGAATCTTTATTAAATAAAAAATTTAGCCAATACAGTCAAATGTGTACTGACGGTCAGCTTAAGAATCTTTGTAATGAAGCATGCCAAATCCACAAAGAAAACTTTAATTCCTTAAAAACTTATCTTGATTCGCATCAATAATTAATTTTTAGGAGGGATTTTTATATGAATAATGTAATGACTATGTCTGAAAAAGACATGATGCAAGATTTACTTGCAACCGAAAAGCAGGCAATTTCATCTTACAGTACAGGAATCACTGAAACTTCTTGTGAAAATTTAAGAAAAACACTTTTAAATAATTTTAGAACTTGTGAAGAAACTCAGTATAAAATTTTTGATTCAATGAAACAAAAAAGGCTGGTATTCTACAAAAGACGCTCCCGATGCTGATGTACAGCAGGTAAAAGATTCTGCAACTACAATGTCACAAGAATTACGCTAAATTAATATTTATGAGAGTATCACAAGTCCTCCTAGATTTAGATACCTTCTAACAATATAAGAAAAGCGTCACAAAACATATTATAATAAATATTTTGTGGCGTTTTTCATTTCGCTATATTTTAATATCTTATAAATATTGATTATTATGTCCATTTTACAAGCTAAAGTTATATAATAGTCTTATAGGCAATATTTATTGGAGGTATGTACTATGAACTCTTGGATTAAAGAATCTATTTTTTATCATATTTATCCTCTAGGTTTTTGCGGTGCTCCGCAGAATAATGATTTAACATCTAAACCAATACCTCGTCTAGATAAAATACAAAAGTGGATACCACATCTAAAAGCTCTTGGAATAAATGCGTTATACCTAGGACCTGTTTTTGAATCAACTTCTCACGGATATGATACTATAGATTATTTTAAAGTCGATAGAAGACTTGGGACTAATGATTTACTTAAGGATATTTCAGATACGCTTCACAAAAATGGAATAAAATTAATTTTGGATGGAGTATTTAACCATGTTGGAAGAGATTTTCCTAAATTTAATGATTTAGTTTTAAATAAACAAAATTCAAATTATTCGTCCTGGTTTTCTGGAGTAAATTTTAATGGTAATACTGTATATAATGATGGCTTTTCATATGATTCCTGGAATGGATATTATAATCTTGTCAAATTAAATACCTATAATAGTGAGGTTAAAAATTATATATTTAAAATAATTAAATTTTGGATTGAGGAATTTGATATAGATGGTATAAGATTGGATGCAGCAGACTGCTTGGAACTAAATTTTTTAAAAGAACTTTCTCAATATTGTAAAAGACTAAAACCAGATATGCTTCTACTTGGAGAAATTATACACGGTGATTACAGTAGATGGGCAAACAGCGAGTGCCTAGATACAGTGACTAATTATGAATGTTATAAAGGTCTTTATTCAAGCCACAATTCCATTAATTATTTTGAAATTGCCTATTCATTAAATAGACAATTTGGAAATGGTGGTATATACAAAAACATTCCATTGTATAATTTCGTTGATAATCATGATGTCAATAGAATTGCCAGTACTTTGACTGATTTAGAAAATATCTATCCATTATATACCTTGCTTTTCACCATGCCCGGAATTCCATCAATATACTATGGAAGTGAATTTGGAATAAAGGGCACAAAGAAAAATGGCTCTGATTCTGAACTGCGTCCTGAAATTAATTTAAATGATTTTGACAACTTAAAAGATAGCCAAAAGCTTTTAAAATTTATACAGCTTGTTTCTAGAATAAGGACAACTTCTAAGGCTTTAAAGAAAGGTTCCTACAATCAATTATTTATTTCAAATAAGCAGTATGTATTTTTAAGAAGCTTTGAAGATGAAAATATAATAACCGCTGCCAATTGTTCTAAAGAAGATTCAAAAATAAAATTTAATATTAAAGGTAAATGTCTTTTAGATTTAATAACCAAAGAAACCTTTAATATAGAAAACCAAACTGTAATTTTACCTGTTTCTAAAAATAAAGCAAGAATATTAAAATTAGAAAAATAATAGTTTATTTATATGCATTTTTGATTATAATTAAATATGTAATTTTAATTTAAAGGAGCAATTTTATATGAACCCACAACCAATTGATATACTAAAAAAGTACTTTGGTTATTCTTCATTTAGAAAAGGTCAAGAAAAGATAATACAAAGTATAATAAATAAAAAAGATACTTTTGCCATAATGCCGACGGGCGGCGGAAAGTCCATATGCTATCAAATTCCTGCTCTTACAATGGAAGGAATAACTATTATAATTTCTCCTCTAATCTCTCTTATGAAAGATCAGGTAGATACCCTCAGGGAAAATGGAGTAAACGCATCCTTTATAAACAGTTCTCTTTCCTCTAAAGAGGTGAACGAAGTTATTTTAGGCGCTATTTCCGGCCATTGCAAAATTTTATACGTTGCTCCCGAAAGATTAGAACAGGATTATTTCAAAAATACAGTGAAAAGTTTAAATATATCTATGGTAGCTGTCGATGAGGCGCACTGCGTATCTCAATGGGGCCATGATTTTAGAGTAAGTTACAAAAGAATAGCCCCTTTTATTGAAAGTCTCAGTAAAAGACCAGTCGTATCTGCCTTTACTGCAACTGCAACTCCTAAGGTAAAAAACGATATTATAGAACTCTTAAATCTTAAAAGTCCTGAATGTTTTACAACAGGCTTCGATAGAGAAAATTTATTTTTTTCCGTAATTAAAAATGAAAATAAACTTGACTTTATACTTAAATATATTGCTAAGAACAAAAATAACTCTGGAATTATTTATGCAGCTACAAGAAAAGAAGTAGACAATTTATATGAAAAATTGCTGAGAAAGGGATATTCTGTTGGAAGATACCATGCTGGATTATCTGATGATGAAAGGACTAAAAATCAAGAAGCTTTTGTCTACGATGATATAAAAATAATAATAGCTACCAATGCTTTCGGAATGGGAATAGATAAGTCAAATGTAAGGTTTGTTATTCATCACAATATGCCTAAAAATATGGAATCTTATTATCAAGAAGCTGGTCGTGCTGGTAGAGATGGTGAAAACAGCGAGTGCATATTACTTTTCGGAGGACAAGATATTCACATTCAAAAGTTTCTTATTCAGCAAAGTATTCCATCATTTGAAAGACAAAGAATTGAATTGCAAAAATTAAGTTCGATGGTTGATTACTGCAGAACCACTTCATGCCTTAGGAAATACATATTGAATTATTTTGGCGAAGAATACGAAACTGAAAATTGCGGCAATTGCAGCAACTGTACAAATGATTCTGAACTCGTAGACATAACCGTAGAATCCCAAAAAATATTATCCTGTGTATATAGGATGAATCAAAATTATGGAATAACTTTAATTTCTGAAGTTTTAAAAGGATCTAAAAATCAAAGAATATTAAGTTTTAGATTTAACAACTTATCTACTTATGGACTAATGAGTGAATATAAGCTTAAGGATATTGTTGATTTAATAAATGCTCTTATTGCAGACCAATATTTAACTCTTACTGAAACAGAATACCCTGTGGTAAAGCTAACCGAAAAAAGTTATCCTGTTTTAAAGGGAGAAAAGAAAGTAATGCGAAAAATAATTATTGTAAAAGAACAATCCATAACCGAAGACAAGACATTATTTGAGCAGCTAAAAGCACTCAGGAAAGAACTTGCTTACAATGAAAATGTTCCTCCATATATAATATTCTCTGACGCAGTACTTACTGAAATGTGCAAATACTATCCTACAAACAAAGAGGTTATGCTAAACTTAAAGGGTATAGGAGAAAAGAAATACGAAAAATATGGAGATAAATTTGAAACTTTAATAAAGGCTTATGTTAGAGAAAACAACATAGTTGCTAACACTATACCGCTTACAACCTCGCATGAAGCATCACCTAAATCAAAAACTCATATAGTTACTTTTGAGCTTTACAAGAATGGTCTATCTGTTAGTAAAATTGCAGAAAATCGAAATCTATCCCCTAAAACCATTCAAGATCATTTACTAAAATGTGCCGAAGAAGGTTTAGGTATAGACTTAGATTCATTTATCCCGCAAGAATATTCTGAGCTTATATATGAAAAAATCAAAACTTTAGGTACTGCTAAATTAAGGCCTATAAAAGAGGCTCTCCCTGAAGATGTTGACTATATGGCAATAAAAGCAGCAATTTGCAAGTACCAACGTAATAAACATGTAAGTTAAAAATATTGCGAAGTAACAGTATCTTGGAATATTAAATAAAATTTTATAAATCTTAGAGTCTAAATCGTAAAAGGCTTAGAACTTTCAATCTGTCTGAGCCAAAGGCGAGTTATTGAAAGTTCTTAGAATTTTAGGATTTAGACTCTTAGATTTATTAATTTTATTTAAACTATTCCTTCAATACTGTTACTTCGCTAAACCGGAAATGCAAGGTAAATTTTTCTACGGTTCCCTACGAAAAATACTCTATAATTACTGTTAGTCAATAAATGTGTGAACAAGTTCACACCCAAAATTCCGTAGGTACGGAGGAATTTTTTCCTTGAACTACCGTAAAAGCGAAGTAGCAGTGATGATGTAACAATTTAAAAAGAATCCAATAAATCTTGGTGAAAAAATCATAAAATACTTAGATATTTCAATCTGTCTGAGCGCCCAGCGAGTTATTGAAATATCTTAGGATTTTACGATTTTTCCACCTTAGATTTATGGATTCTTTTTAATGTTACAAGTCACTGTTACTTCGCAATCTTTTTATTTTGTAACTATTCCATGAATTAGTTTAGGAATTTCTGCTTTATCTGATATAGTAATACTGTTATAAATTTTTGAAGTAACTTCTTCTACATCTTTCTTATTAGAATAAAGGGTTGCAATGGGTTCCCCCTTTTCAACTTTGTCTCCAACCTTTTTACGAAGCATAATTCCAACTGCTAAATCAATGGTGTCTTCCTTTGTTGCACGTCCTGCACCAAGAAGCATAGCAGCTGTTCCTACTTCATCTGCAACAATTTCAGATACAAATCCATCTTTTTTAGCTGAAATATCTATTTTATAAGCAGCTTGTGGAAGCTTATCTGTATTATCAACTACAGATGCATCTCCTCCTTGATTTGTAATAAACAGCTTAAATTTCTCGATTGCCTTTCCATTTTTTATGACTTCAATGAGTTTTTTACGTGCTTCCTCTTCTGATTTTGCTTTTTTCGCAAGACAAACCATGTGACTTCCCAAAGTGAGGACAAGTTCCGTTAAATCTTTTGGTCCAACTCCTTTAAGCGTATCAATGGCTTCCTTTACTTCAATTGCATTTCCAACAGCAAAACCAAGAGGCTGACTCATGTCGGAAATAATTGCAACAGTCTTTCGTCCAACACTATTTCCTATACTAACCATTGTGTGTGCGAGCTTATATGCATCTTCTTCCGTTTTCATAAAAGCACCGGAGCCTGTTTTTACATCTAGAACAATAGCATCAGACCCTGCTGCTATCTTCTTGCTCATTATAGAACTAGCAATTAAAGGAATAGAATTTACTGTTCCTGTAACATCTCTTAAAGCATATAACTTTTTATCTGCTGGAGTTAAATTACCTGTCTGCCCAATAACAGCAATTTTATCTCGATTTACAAGATCAATAAACTCATCTTTTGTAACTTCTACATGAAACCCCTTTATAGACTCTAATTTATCTATTGTACCTCCTGTATGCCCAAGCCCTCTTCCTGACATCTTTGCCACAGGGATATCCAAAGCTGCAACTAATGGAGCTAATACAAGTGTAGTAGTATCACCAACTCCACCAGTTGAGTGTTTATCAACTTTTATTCCTTCGATATCAGATAAATCAATAGTTTCTCCTGATTCAACCATAGCCATTGTCATATCAGCACGCTCACTAGCAGTCATATCCTTAAAAAACACTGCCATGGCAAATGCACTCATCTGATAATCTGGAATCGTTCCTTTTGTATAACCTTGAATTATAAAATCAATTTCCGGTTTCGATAACTCTCCGCCATCACGTTTTTTTTCAATCAAATCAACCATTCTCATTTTTCTAACCCTCACTGTGCATTATTTATTTCTCGTTTATGTAGTCCTCCATAATTTTAACGCCAGCGCTAGCACCAATCCTACTCGCACCTGCTTTAATCATGCTGTCCATATCAGTTTTAGAATGAATTCCTCCAGATGCTTTAACCCCAATGTTCTCACCTACAGTTTTGCGCATAAGTTCAACATCCTTTTCTGTTGCTCCTTCTGTTGAAAAACCTGTAGAAGTCTTAACAAAATCTGCACCAGCCTTTACTGCAAGCTTGCATGCGCGCACTTTTTCTTCATCACTAAGAAGACATGTTTCAATGATTACCTTTACCATTGCTTTGCCATTAGCCGCTTTTACCACTTCATTTATTTCCCTTTCTACAAAATCATCTTTTCGATCCTTTAAGGCTCCAATGTTGATAACCATGTCTATTTCATCTGCACCATTTTCAATTGCATCCCTTGCTTCAAAAACTTTTGCATTTGTGGTCCCTGCTCCTAAA
The DNA here is from genome assembly GCF_001270375.1 of Clostridium sp. DMHC 10. Taxonomy (NCBI): domain Bacteria; kingdom Bacillati; phylum Bacillota; class Clostridia; order Eubacteriales; family Clostridiaceae; genus Clostridium; species Clostridium sp. DMHC 10. The sequence goes on along the minus strand of NZ_LGVB01000010.1, from coordinate 1,387 downwards.
GGAAAACCTATGACAGTACAAACCGCAACTTCTGAATCTTTTAATTTATCTGCTGCAAATTTAACCCAAGTTGGATTTATGCATACAGATGCGAACTCATATTTTAGAGCTTCTTCGATTATTTGATTTACTTGCTTCTCCCTTGCATCAGGCTTTAAAAGTGTATGATCTATCATTTTTGAATACTTCATAAATTTTCCCTCCATTTTCAATTACTATCTTATTCGTATTATAATTATATCATCATATCCAGTATTTATAAAATCATAATTAAAATATTATTCATAAACTAGCTGTATAAAAAATAGAAAGAGATTTTCCTCTTTCTACTTTCAAATAACAATTGCAAACTTTATTCTTCAGTGAATTTCATCAATTCTTCATTAAATTTATCTTTTTCATCATAAAATAGACCATGACCGCTATATTGAAACGGTACAAGTTTGGCATTTCTTATGCCTTTCTTTTGGGCTTCACCCAATTGAAAAAGGCAAACCTGATCATGTATACCATGAAGAATTAAAGTTGGAACAGTTATCCTTTTTAAATCAGAGAACAACTTTTCCTCATCCAGCCAAGTGTTTGCAACAGCTGCAGTTGCCCAGCTTGCTGCCCGCAATCCTAAGCTAAAAAACCAATCTGAAAAAGGCTCAGATATATGCTGAAAGAAAAACATATCACCAAATTGTCTTAGCATTTTAGGACGATCATTATAAGTGCCTTTAATAATATCTTCCACAGCTTCTCTTGTTATTCCATATGGAAAATATGAACGTTTAATTAAACTAGGAGCTGCTGCTGCAAAAAGAGCTAGTTTAGAAACTCCATATCCATTATGTCTTGCCATATATCTGATGGCTATTGCTCCACCTGTAGAGTGCCCTGCTAATGTGAAATTCTTCAATTTAAGTGCTTCAACCACACCAAAAACGTCATCAGATAATGTATCATAATCATATCCCAAAAATGGCTTGTCAGACTCACCAAATCCTCTTTGATCTACTCCAATACATCTGTAGCCTTCTTTAGGTAAGACATTAAATTGATATTCAAACAAATTATGATCTCCAGGCCAACCATGCAAAAACAAAATAGTTTTCTTTCCTTGTGGATTAATGTCCTCTACGTAAATTTTCACACCAGATTGTAATTTAACATAACATCCCATTTAAACCTCTCTACTTATAAAATTTCTTTACTAGTTATTATATTTTACCAAAATCAACTATATGAAAATTATCGTAAGACATAATATGGCTGTCGCACTAAAAAGGCATATTATTTTTCTTTTTTAAGTGAATTTTTCATCATTATTGATATCACAACACACATAAGCGATATAGCTATAAGTACTAAAAATAAGCTGTGAACACCAAAATTAATTGAT
>NZ_LGVB01000001.1:0-60481 GCF_001270375.1 Clostridium sp. DMHC 10 | reverse complement strand
TAATTCCGGTGGGAATTATAAGTTCTGTGTTTGCTGTTAGCATGTACAATTCAGCTGCAGATGAAGCATATCAGGCCGGTACATATTCTGTATATGCAATTGTCTTTATAATTTTATTTCCTATTATTTCTCTCATTGTTGCATCAATTAGAAAACTATAGATAAAGCCTTCTACAAGTATGGGTACTAACATTTGGTTGCGTGAGTTATCATAATATAGGAGGTTGTGAAAAAAAGGTATTCTATAGGTTTTATTACACTGCGCATAAAACATTATGAGCGACCCGCAAAAAAGAGTACCTACATTTTTCACATCCTCATATATATTACTTACATAATGCTAGAATTATTTTTTTCGCTCAGGAAATACTAAAATAAGTATTTCATATAGAGGTGGCGAATTGTAAGTGCAGAAACAAAATACTAAAGCAGTTAAAATATCGGATATAGTAAAGGTAAATATGGAAATTATAGATGAGAAATTCAAGGATTGTCCTGATTTAATAAAAAAACAGATATTCCTAACAGATAACACAGAGGCATATTTTTTGTATATTGAAGGTCTTACAAATACAGACCTTATCCAAAGAGATTTTATGAAACCTGTACTTAGCATGGATTATGAAGCAATAAATCATAAAAATAAAGTTAATAATATACCAGCTGATGGTATCAAATACAATGAAGATATGGATTCGGTAATAAACAATGTTTTAGCAGGAGATACTGTACTTCTGGTGGATGGTATCGAATATGCTATTTCCGTAAGTATGAAAAAGTATGAGAAGAGAAGCATTGATGAACCGGAAGTTGAGAAGAATGTAAGAGGAGCTCATGAGGGCTTTATTGAGTTAATGAATGTGAACATGGCAATATTAAGGAGGAAAATTAAAAATAGCAATTTAAAATTTAAATCCATAAAGGTTGGTGAGACCACTAATCAAATTGTAAATATAGCGTATATAGATGGAATAGCTGATCCAGCAATTGTAAATAAGTTATATAACAAAATAAGTGGTATAGATTTTGATGGTATTTTATCAGCAGGATACATTGAACAGATGATTGTAGACTTTCCAAATTCAATTTTTCCTCAATATCAGGCTACTGAAAGACCAGATAGAGCGACGTCAGCGCTGCTTGATGGGAAACTTGTAGTGCTTACAGAAGGAACTCCAGTAGTTTTAATGGTCCCTGTAACTCTATTTTCATTTTTTAAGGCTCCAGATGATTACAGTACTCACTGGGTTTTTGGTTCTTTGCTTGGAATTTTAAGGATAGCAAGCGCAATAATTGCCATATATCTTCCAAGTGTATATATAGCGTTAACGACTTTTCACTATTATATGGTACCTTTTAATTTGCTAATTCCTTTAGCTGAGTCAAGAGCTAGAGTGCCATTTCCACCAATCATGGAGGCGTTTATAATGGAAATTGTCATTGAGATGTTAAGAGAAGCTGCTATAAGGCTTCCAACATATATAGGATCATCAATAGGCGTGGTTGGGGGTATAATCATAGGTCAGGCAGCAGTTCAAGCTGGAATTGTAAGTGAACTCTTAATTATAGTTGTAGCAATAACGGCAATAGCCTCGTTTATTACACCTTCCTATGATATAGGGCTGGCGTTAAGAACGATTAGATTTCTAATGATGATAGCAACAGCTGTGTTTGGAGTAATTGGTATAGCAACTATTACTATACTTATATTGTCTAATTTAGTTATTTTAGAATCGCTAGAACAGCCATATTTTCAACCTATTATTCCTTTTAGACCTCAAAATTTAAAGGATACTATTATAAGAGCGCCTTTAAAGTTTTTAAAAAACAGACCAACTTCAAATCGTCCTATGGATAAGAAGAGAGGAAAGAAGCAATGATTAAGGTAAAAAATGATATAACTTCAAAGCAGTTCTTTGTTTTTATAGTTACCTCTCAAATAGGCACGGGAATTATTACATTACCAAACCAATTAGCAGGTGGGGCTGGACACGATGGGTGGATACCAACATTAATCGGTGGCATAATATGCAGCTTATTAATATTATTACAACTGATTTTATTAAAAAGATATTCAAATAAATCTATAATTGAAATAAATAAGATTTTATATGGAAAGTGGATTGGTCAATTATTTAATTTATTTTTGATAGCTTATACATTTTTCGGAGGATGCATAATAGCGAGGAGATTTGGGGATATTATTGCTTCTGAAATTCTTAAGGATACCCCTTCTTTAGTATTAGGTTTTTTTACAATTATACCATCACTATATTTATTATATTATGGTTTAACTCCAATATGTAGGGTTGGCAGTGAAGTGTTTTTGGTAATAGTTGCAACTATTTTAATGTATATGGTGGCATTAGGAGATATGGATTTTATGCATTTATTGCCTATTGGTGAAGCAGGGATGCTTCCTATCATAAATTCAATAAAGACAACTATATATGCTTATATTGGATTTGAACTTATTGTTTATATATATCCATGTATTAAGGATAAAGAAAATGCTATTAAATATGCAGAGCTTGCAGTACTAGCAATAACAATTTTTTTTACTATAACAGTAACTTTGGTTACAGGAGTTTTTGGAGAAGATATGTTAAGAAGACTTCCAACTTCTCTTATGTTTCTTTCAGGAATAATTAGCATACCTGTAATAGAAAGAATAGATTTGTTTTTTATAATACTTTGGATACCACTGGTTGCATGTGTAACTAGAAATTTTATATTTTGTACATATTATAGCCTTGGAAAAATGTTTTCGGTAAAGAAAACCAATTTAGTAATTACCATACTTGTTATAATGACTATATTGTTAAGTAGAATACCAAGAAGCTTCACTGAAGCAGAAAAGTTTGTAAAAATATTTTCAATTTATTCGCTTAGTATTGATGGTTTCGTTGTTGTTTGTCTTGTTATTTCTATTATTAAAGATAAATTACTTAAAAATAAAAGTAACCCCATAGGGAGGAATAAATGAAAGGTGAAAAAGTCATTTAAAATAATAGCAAGTATCATGTGTGTGTTTATACTAACAGGCTGTTGGGATCGAAAGATATTTGAAAGAATTGGATTTGTATTAGAAGTAGGCTTTGATAAGGGAGTAAGAAGGGATTTGTTAATAACATCTGTAATTCCTGTAATTGATGCTAATAAAAAAGGTGGCACAGATCTTTTAATAGTTGATGCGAGTTCTATGATGCAGGCTATTGATACGAATAATAGATTGTCTTCAAAGTTGTTACTTGGTGGTAAAATACAACAACTTCTTTTTTCTGATGAAATTGCAGAAAAGGGTATAATTAATTTAATGAATGTAATGAGCAGAGAACCTGAAAATTCTTTGCTCGCTTATGTGGCGGTGGTAGATGGAAGCACAAAAGACCTAATGAAAGCGGAGTTGCAATTTAAAAATAAGCCAAGACCAGGAATATACGTTAATCAACTTATAAAAGCAGCTGTTGAACACTCATATATACCAAATACAAGAATATATGATTTTCACATAGATTATTTTACACCGGGTAAGGATCCTGTAGCTCCTCTCTTGAAGCTGAGAAGAGATGGAATTGAGGCTATGGGAAGTGCATTATTTTCTGGAGATAAAATGGTTGGGAAAATGGGGATAAGAGAAACTATGATGCTAATTGCCATGCAAAATAAGCAAATACAAGATTTAAGAGCTCATTTTGAGAATATTGATAAGGCTGGAAGCGAGGGTAATGGAGAACATACTTTAACAGCAGCACTTAAAGTTAAAAAGAGAAAAATCAAGGTTGTAATTAAAAACAATAAACCAGTAGTTAATATATATATAGATTTTAGCGCAGTAATTGATGAATACAAATGGGATAAAAGTGATGATCCAATTGGGAAAAAAAGCTTGAGGAGATTATTAATAATGAAGTAAAAGGTAGTTCATACCAGACATTAAAGTACATGCAGAAGGTTGGCAGCGACCCTATAGGAATAGGTGAAATAGTTAGGAGCAAGTATAATTCATACTGGAAAAGCGTGGATTGGAAAAAAGCATATAAGAATGCCGAAATGCACTTTGATTCTAATGTAACAATTAAAGATATAGGAGACATCAAATAAGGTACAGAGTACAATGAATGATGATTTATCTTCCTTCACCCTGTGCTCTCTACTGTGTCTAAAAATTAAGTGTAGTTAAATGTAGTTTAGTCAGTTATTCCAAGGTATTCTTCTAGTGTTAAGCCCTTTTGCATTATATCTTGTGCAGCTGCTGTGCCAACATAGCGTATATGCCATGGTTCGAAGTCATATTTTGTAATTGATATTTTTTCCTTTGGATAGCGTATTATAAAACCATATTTAGCACAGTTTTGTTTTAACCATTCGTAAGCTTTTGTTTTCGCAAAGCCATCATCTAAATCAGTATATTCAGTTGAAAGTAAGTCCATAGCGAGACCACTTTGATGTTCGCTGCTTCCTGGTTCAGCTACATATTTATCAGCTTCGGTTTTACCGTCTTTTTTAACTTTTGCAGTATAGACTTCCTCCTGATAAGAATATGGTCTATAGCAAGATACACCTAAAAGAGTTATTCCATCAGTTTTGGCGGCACTGAATAACCCTTCAGCAGCATTGGCAGCATTTGCCCTCATCTTTCTAACATTTGAAGCGGCATAAGATGCGAATTTTACTTTTACAGTACGGAGATCTGATGGTATATAATTTTTAGATAGCTTATGAGTTTTATTAACAAGAACTACATCAGAGGAAGTGTCAGGTAAACTTTTTTGTGGTGTAGTAGTTTGTGAATTATCATTTTTGACTGAGGATTTTTTTGTGATTTTATTTTTCGATGAGATTTTAGGGTCACTGTAGGTTTTAAGAAAAAGTTTTGTCAGTTAAATATGTAGCACCAGACAATAAAATTATTGTGATTATCACAAAAAATATTTTTTCATTATATATGTATTCTCCTTCCAAATGTATAAAAAGCATATATGTTCAATATAAGATATTGTTTTAGAGTTTTATGTACCAAAGCTTATTATAACATAAAATAAATTTATTTTAGCTTGACAATCATTTTGTAAATGTGAATTTTCTTTAAAGATTACAATATAATGAAAAAATATTTTAGACTATATAAAACCTAAATGCTGTAAAAGGGTTTTAGTTCCTATTAATATTAGTATTATGCCACCAGCAATTTCAGCTTTGTTTTTGTATTTTTGCGCCAAAATAATTTCCAATAATAACTGCTATAAGAGATAAAGTAAATGTAGTACAGCCAATTAAAATTATAGAAGGCAAAATAGATACTTTTAAAAATGCAAAAGTAATGCCTATTGCGAGTGCATCAATGCTAGTTGCAACAGACATAAGAGTAAGTTCTTTTAAATCTAATTTTTCTGAAGAAACAGGACAAGAATCTCCTTCATTGCTGAGACCTTCTTTTATCATGTTACCTCCAATTATGGCAAGTAAGGCAAATATGATCCAGTGATCTACGCTTGAAATATACTTTTGAAATTGTTTTCCAAGTAGCCAGCCGATTAGGGGCATTAAAGCTTGAAAACCTCCAAAAAATAAAGCTATGATTATTGTATGTATATAATTAATTTTTTTCATGTTCAAGCCTTTACAGACAGCAACAGCAAAGGCATCCATTGATAAGCTTATGCCTATCATAAATACTTCAATAAGACTCATATTTATATTATTCTCCTTTGTTATTTATTATCATTTTATAATAAGTTATTGATAAAAAGATGTCAATACACATATAGAGGCTTGGGCGAAGCCCATTAGAATCCTGAACCATAAATTAGCACTTACTATAATATAGAGGCTTGGGCGAAGCCCATTAGAATCCTGAACCATAAATTAGCGCTTACTATAATATAGAGGCTTGGGCGAAGCCCATTAGAATCCTGAACCATAAATTAGCGCTTACTTATAATATAGAGGCTTGGGGATGTTGCACTAAATAGAAATATTGCGAAGTAACAGTGACTTATAACATTAAAAAGAATCCATAAATCTAAGTGGTTATTTAAAAAAAGTGGTTGCTTTGAGTTCTAGAAGGATAATGGGCAGAGCCCCATAGCCATCAACCTAAGAAAAACAAAAATATGCATATATGATATAATTTTAGAAAAAAGTCTAACAAGGAAGGATGTTTAAAATACCATTATGCATACAAAAATTCAATTATTAAATAAACACTTAAAAGATTTATTTTTAATTGAAACAATAAATAAATTAGCACGCAAAAGTGGTTTTACTCTTTTTAATTCAATTAATTCATCCATTGTATACCCATGTAAATTTTCTACTGAAACCATTTTCCTACTCATAAAGTTATCTTCTCCTTAGTTTTTTATTAACTATAGTTTAAGTAGAAAAATACTAGAAAAATTCATCTTTTTAATTTTAATATTTCAGCTTGTTTATCTATAAACAAAAAAGTACAGGACCTCAATCCTGCACTTTTTACATGTATTCATATTCAAATAAATTTCATAGATAAAAATCAGACCAATAGCTTGTCTATCTTTCTACTCCACTGTATAAATTTCTTTTATCTCTGTACAAATCTGCAAATAAAATTAAAAATAGTATAGAAACAATAACCTTATATGCACCCATATTGTAGTAAGGCGACATAACATTCCAAACAAATGCTGCTATAATACAAAAATCTAACACACCAAGTACCTTTATATACAACTTTTCATAGTGCTTTCCTAAATCTTCATCCTTACCTTCATAATCTTTATTGACATGACTTCCATAAAATATTTCCAGTACAAATCCAACATTTATAATCAAGCTTAAAATTCCTAAATGGTTTATGATTGTAAAAGCAAGTGATAATAAACTTATTATTATAGTGAAACTTTTTACTAAAACAAGTTTTCTCATATCAAATTACTCCTATTTTTTATATATTACATTTATAATATCACTTTTTCACTACTATTTAAATATAATTTTCTTATTTTTTTGAATAATTATTTAAATTTATATATACTTATACCCTAAGTCTTATATAACATCATATTAACAATTATTTAGTATTAATGCAGCATCATCTTTATTAAAACTGATTTTTTATAAAACTACGAATTAATTCCCAATTCTATAAGCAAATTGCTCAGTCTCTTTTTTTCCTTTTCTGCTGCTTCAAAATTTATATTGTATAAATAGTGATGGAGTAAATCCGCATCTTTGAGAACTTCATCATAAGCACTGTCTACACTATGATGCGCTATAGAATTACAAATAATATCAATCTCCTACTCATAAAATCCCCTTCAAACTAAAAATCTACATATCAAACGCAAGTTTATAATATCTATCTATTTTATCATTTATTTCTTTCATATTTATATACCTTGCTTCTCTTATAAACTCTTTTCCATCAATAAATACCAAAATGGCTGGAAGTGTAAAAACATTATAAGAAGCAGATAGTTTTATATTATTTTCTACATCTACCTGAACACTTGTAATTTTCGGATATGCTTTAAGGATTTTTTCTAGTTCTGGTTTTATAACCTTACATATGCCGCAGTCTTTGCTTCCAAAATATATTAATAAAATCTTATTTTCATTTATTAATTTTTCTATAGTATCTTTTGAATAAACTCGGTTCAATTAGAACCACCTTCAAACCAAAGACATTCCTTGTGCCAAGAACAAGTACCACAAACTTCATTAGCTGAGTTTTTATTAGATATTTTTTTATTAACTAAATCAAAAATTTCTTTTGGCATCTTAATTTCACCACTTTTTAAATTAAGCTTTTCAAGAACTTTTTTATCCATAAAATCAACTTTACTTGAATCGGCACATTTTCCTCCCTTTCTATTGCTGCAAGGTCCACATATATCATCACAGCTATCTATAAGCTTTATTTTTAAATCTTTATTATCTTTTATATATTTTATTATCTTGTCCATATTTTTCACAAATTCTTCATTGTAGCCATAACCTTGAAATCCCTGCATACATAGAAAATGATGAGCTCTTATTCTTAACATAAATTATTCCTCCGCTTTACGTATTATAATTTTTTATTATCATTTCCTAAGCTTTAAACATATTAAATTTTTTATAAAAACCTACTAACATATATATTAGCACAATTAATTAAATTTTTCTTCAATTCATTTTCAAATATACCATATACAACTGCCGAAGATTTTATATACGCTTTAATTCCAAATGCAAAAACACATTTTTTCACACTTTACATACTTCATATATACTATATTGCTGCATAAAATATGTAATTATACTGCCAAAGTCAAAATGCTGAAAAGTTCCAGCATGAAAATGCATAAATGTTGCATTGTAGAGGTATATTCATACCTATTTGCTATAAGTTGAAAAAATAAATCACTATAACTTATTTTTTAAGTATACTTTCCTAATTTTCGTCATTTCTAAACTATAGGGTTAGTTTTGAGACTTTTTTACTTCCGCAACAAGTTCTTTTTGCTTTCTATTTAAAAAGCAAAAATCACAGCATTTATTTCCCATACCCAACGTTCCTGTTCGAATAAACTTTACTTTTTTCATTGAACCATAAATTACATGGTCTGTTTCACAGAAAATTTTGCAAAGTTCAAGACAAGCATTCTCTACACATGCATCATACCAGAGACATTTGGTTATGTTATATTCTACAGATGTTCTGTCATTTTTTATCACTTCAGTTATCCAATTATCACTCTTATTAACTACACCAACCATCATCTTTCTAAATATATAGAAGTATCCCGGTATGAATTCAAACATTGAATACTGCTTATTCAATTTTTGTCCTACAATAGTAAACATATACTTTTCAACCGTATCATACGCTCTTTTCTGCTCACCTAATTCCTCTTGCAATACCTTATATAATGAGATCCTTGGAAGAATTGTTTTAGTCAATGTTGCCATCTGATTATTACTTTTTCCTGTCGTCAACTCAAGTATTGTTTGTAATTTGCTCTGTTGTAAATCATAAATTTTATTGCCTAAGCTTTGACCAAATTCCTTTATCAAAAATTGTTGCATAATGCTTCCTCCTTATCTTTTACAATATTAGGTAGTATCTTTATTCCTTCCATATATAATATTTGAACGTGCCATAGTTATGCTCTCCTGCTATTGAATATGGTATAATTTAATACATTCACAAACTTCAATATTGATTTAAAATATAGCCTTAGCCTTAATAGTATTATAGAGGTTCAAGTCCTCATAGGTACTCTAAAAACCGGACGATTTTGGAAGGCTTGAAAGAATAGATGTAATGTTTCAATTCCTCATAGGTACTCTAAAAACTAAGGGATTATGATGGCAAAGATTTAACTGATTTAAGGTTTCAATTCCTCATAGGTACTCTAAAAACTTTAGTATTCCATTTATCTAAATCCACAGGATCACGGTTTCAATTCCTCATAGGTACTCTAAAAACAGTCCAGCATCACCATTACCAAAAGAAGTGTATATGGTTTCAATTCCTCATAGGTACTCTAAAAACGCAAGTCTTCTAGCATAGAAGTTGCATGTGCTTCTGGTTTCAATTCCTCATAGGTACTCTAAAAACGGAAGTTATAAAGGGTTTGATTTATCATCATCATTGTTTCAATTCCTCATAGGTACTCTAAAAACGTATCTGTTTCTACTGTAATAAGCTTGTTGCGTGGGTTTCAATTCCTCATAGGTACTCTAAAAACTTTAAAGGCTCTAAGCCCTGTTTCATGATTTCACCTTGGTTTCAATTCCTCATAGGTACTCTAAAAACAATATATTGAGCACATCGATACAAATTTACATTGGCTGTTTCAATTCCTCATAGGTACTCTAAAAACCTTTGAGTTTTAAATATATGATGAATAACCACTTTTGTTTCAATTCCTCATAGGTACTCTAAAAACAAAATAATAAATATTTAAAGGTCAAAGGAGAATTAGAGTTTCAATTCCTCATAGGTACTCTAAAAACTACTGAAACATCTTACTACGTGGATGAAGTACCTTTGTTTCAATTCCTCATAGGTACTCTAAAAACTTCGATTTTTTATTAGCCATTTAAATCAATCCTTCCTGTTTCAATTCCTCATAGGTACTCTAAAAACCGGAGTTGAAACTTATGATACAGCCGTAAACCAGTGTTTCAATTCCTCATAGGTACTCTAAAAACTACAGGGAAGGTACTCTCTAATACAGAGGCTATGAAGTTTCAATTCCTCATAGGTACTCTAAAAACGGAGAACTATTCTAAAAGGCTTGAATTTCAATTTAAAGTTTCAATTCCTCATAGGTACTCTAAAAACTTTATACCGCTTTCCAACAACTCAACCTTAGTTCGTGGTTTCAATTCCTCATAGGTACTCTAAAAACCCATCGAATATAGGATACATCAGCTTCCCTAAAAAATCAATATTTAAGAAAATTCATAAAAAAATGCTAAAAATCAATCTTGGTCCGCTATTTTCCCATAAACTTAAAAATCGTCGACCCCCGGGGTTTTTTACGCTATTGGAGGTCGACGACAATTTTTCAGCTGCGCTGCATATCGATCTATTAAATCTTTGTGTTGATAATTTTATTCATTCTATGAACCTAACTATATTTTTCACTTGTTCCTTAATTTTTTTATCTCATCAATGGAAAGTCCTACCTTAATTGATATGGTTTCATCATCTAATATATCTAAAAGTTTCTTTGCTATATCTACCTTTTCTTGTATTTTACCTTTTTCAATACCTTTCTCCATGCCCTCTTTTATTCCTTCTTTTTTTCCTTCTATTCTTCCATTTCGCTCTGCCGTTTTAATTTGTGCTCTATAATCCATTAGCGCCTTTAAATCATCTTCATATATTTCTCTTTCCTCTTTGCTTAAATACATTATATCTAACTTTTCTATAGCTTTTTTTACTTCTTTATCCTCTGCCAGCTCTTCTGGAATATTGTCTTTATCAAGTTCATATGCCCTACTCAAAAATGCTATCCACCTATCTAAACCTGTTTTTAAATCTTTATAATCTTTATTAAATTTATTTAATTCTATAAAATGCATTTCGAACATATTTGAAAATTCTTTTAAGGTTTTTGTGTTGTATATTTTAAATTCATTATGAAATTCTTTTTCTTTTAAATAATTAAAATCAAGAATATTTATTGATATAGTTTTCCTTAACTTTTCATAATCTTCTCCACTTTCTATTTGGCTTGAATATACCTTTGACCAATAATAAAGTGCTCTCTTATCAAAGAAATCCTGCTGTGATATCTGCATTTCTATGTCATACCATACATATTTATCATCCACTGCTTTTATATCAAGTATTGTCATTTTGCCTTTTCTATAGTCTGATATATTGTATGGATTTTTTAGTTCTATATCTTTAATTTGTTCATTTTCATCTATTATTGAATTTATAAATGCTATTAATATGTCTTTATTTTCCTCACTGCCAAAAAGCTTTTTAAATGCAAAGTCAACCTTTGGGTTTAGCCTGCACATATTTTTTCACTCTCCAACCTTTTTATTTTTATATTATATTAACACAAATTTGTGAATTTTGCATATTAAATGTTTTAAAAGATGTGAAGTTTAATATTGAAGATGATTTTTTTCCTCATAGGTATTCTAAAAACCTTGCAAGCTCTGCCTGTGTCATTCTTTTTTCACCGTTTCAATTCCTCATAGGTACTCTGAAAGCAATCTTACCCGGGGTTTGGGTCTCTGACCCATTATCCTTCTTAACTCTATTGTCATCTCTTTTTTCATTCAAAGTCTATTTCAATTCCTTATAGGTATTCTAAAAACATAAATAGGCCTGACTTTCAAAGAGATGCAATTAGGTTTTAATTCCTTATAGGTATTCTAAAAACCTCAAGTTCCAACAAAGCTATCTCCAAAATTAAGCCAGTTTCAATTCCTTATCTGTACTCTAAAAACTAGCTCATCTTCTTCAAAGCCACTTGCTGTACCTCTGTTTCAATTCCTCATAGGTACTCTAAAAACTAGAGAGGGCATTTAAGCCCTCAATTAATTAAACCGGTTTCAATTCCTCATAGGTACTCTAAAAACTTGGGCGAGTAGTCAAGTTGAAGCTTTCCAAGCTGGGTTTCAATTCCTCATAGGTACTCTAAAAACTTTGTATCTTTTGTCCTATGTTAGGGTTATATGGAGTTTCAATTCCTCATAGGTACTCTAAAAACGTTTATTAACTTGGAGTCGTGCTTATTTGAGAGATTAGTTTCAATTCCTCATAGGTACTCTAAAAACGCAGAGTTAAAAACAAGATATATAAAATCAAAAGAGTTTCAATTCCTCATAGGTACTCTAAAAACCCTAATTTTCTTCTATCAAAGAGCTGCACTCTCTGAAGTTTCAATTCCTCATAGGTACTCTAAAAACTCCAAAACAGCAAAGAAGAATATATTGCACAGTATGGTTTCAATTCCTCATAGGTACTCTAAAAACAGGGGATGGTCCTTTAACAGTTAGCGCAGCACACAAGAGTTTCAATTCCTCATAGGTACTCTAAAAACGTATGTTTTGTAAATAAAATGTATTTTTCTCAAGCTTGTTTCAATTCCTCATAGGTACTCTAAAAACATAGCAAGCCAAGATTATCAAAAATTAGTTAATGAAAGTTTCAATTCCTCATAGGTACTCTAAAAACATAGTGACTTACTTATAGAAGCCTTTAATAATACAGAGTTTCAATTCCTCATAGGTACTCTAAAAACTTAATGCAAGCTGTGGTTGGTTATATTGATGTATTAAAGTTTCAATTCCTCATAGGTACTCTAAAAACTTTATCAAGAAGAAAAAAGCCAATTAGTAGAAAAGGAGTTTCAATTCCTCATAGGTACTCTAAAAACTTTACAGTGTTCAAAGCAAGGTTAACATCATAGATAAGTTTCAATTCCTCATAGGTACTCTAAAAACGAAGGAAACTACAGCATACGTGAGGCTTGCATAAAGGGTTTCAATTCCTCATAGGTACTCTAAAAACGTAGGCAGTGCAATAATAAATGGTATTATTTCTGGTATGTTTCAATTCCTCATAGGTACTCTAAAAACCCATTGAGTATAGAATACATTAGCTTTCTTAGAAAAGCAACTTTTAAGAAAATTTTCGTAAAAAATACTAATAATCAATATTAGCCCGCTATTTTCCTATAAACTTAAAAATCGTCGACCCCCGGGGTTTTTTACGCTATTGGAGGTCGAGACAATTTTTCAGCTGCCTTGCATATGGATCTGTTAAAGTTTTGTGTTGATATTTTATAGTTTACATCAATCTGCGAATAAATTCCTTATAGGTACTCTAAAAACGAACTGGGGGTAAAGGTTTTGCAGACCTTCAACCTCCAAGTTTCAATCCCTTATAGGTACTCTAAAACCTTTTTAGCGCCTTCTTTCTTGCACTTGTCATCTGCGTTTCAATTCCTTATAGGTATTCTAAAACTTGATACTACGGCTTTGGATGCCGCTTTTTCTGGAATGTTTCAATTCCTTATAGGTATTCTAAAACCGACTTTCATCATATTTATTTATTACTTTCGATTTTTTGTTTCAATTCCTTATAGGTATTCTAAAACCATTTTCAAAATAATATAGGCTGGCAAGATTTATTAAGGTTTCAATTCCTTATAGGTATTCTAAAACCTTACCTTGTTTTCTATCTAATCGCCAGCCACTATTTAGTTTCAATTCCTTATAGGTATTCTAAAACCCCATCGAGTATAGAATACATCAGCTTCCCTAAAAAATCAATATTTAGGAAAATTCATAAAAAAATCAATCTTAGCACGCTGTTTTCCTATAAATTTAAAAATCGTCGACCCCCGGGGTTTTTTACGCTATTGGAGGTCGAGACAATTTTTCAGTTGCCTTGCATATCGCTCTGTTAAAGTTTTGTGTTGATATTTTATAGTTTGCATCAATCTACTAATAAATTCCTTATAGGTACTCTAAAAACAATATGGGAAATGTAAAAGGAACTATAAAAACTGAAAAGTTTCAATCCCTTATAGGTACTCTAAAAACATAGCCAACTAATTAACTTGGTCGTAAGTGAAAATGAGTTTCAATCCCTTATAGGTACTCTAAAAACTTATCCAGATACAAAACATTTGGAAGTGACACACAAAGTTTCAATCCCTTATAGGTACTCTAAAAACCAAGACCAGTGCTTATGGGTGTTAATTTCAAAGGCAAGTTTCAATCCCTTATAGGTACTCTAAAAACGGTCACACATGAACACAAAGACCACTCAAAGGCTGGTTTCAATCCCTTATAGGTACTCTAAAAACGCATATGCCAATCACTAATATGCCCATCCTCCTGCCAAGTTTCAATCCCTTATAGGTACTCTAAAAACGTATCAGCTTAAAATCAATTTAAAGTGTAATTACTCCAGGTTTCAATCCCTTATAGGTACTCTAAAAACAGTGCTGCAATTAATTCATCCTTTTTCATATTTGAAGTTTCAATCCCTTATAGGTACTCTAAAAACGCAAAATACTTGGAAAAAGATATATGAAGATACGCTGTTTCAATCCCTTATAGGTACTCTAAAAACGAAAATATTCAGTTGCTTAATCTTTATCTAAAATCAAGTTTCAATCCCTTATAGGTACTCTAAAAACAGAGGATGATGAATATATAATTCTTGACCAATGTGTTAGTTTCAATCCCTTATAGGTACTCTAAAAACTGCTTTAGGCGAAAAAGTTGAAAGAGTGTTTTCACTGTTTCAATCCCTTATAGGTACTCTAAAAACGTAAATGAAATAATACCAAGTGATTCACAGATAGTGTTTCAATCCCTTATAGGTACTCTAAAAACCAAACTGCTATGAAAGTTGATTTAGAAACAGGGAAAGGTTTCAATCCCTTATAGGTACTCTAAAAACCAGATGATCAGCTAAATGGCTATCTTGCATTAAATAAGTTTCAATCCCTTATAGGTACTCTAAAAACAATAATGTAATCTATGTCTCCGTTAACTTTATTATGATGTTTCAATCCCTTATAGGTACTCTAAAAACTATAACTATATTGAGATGCTTGAACTATAAAATTGAGTTTCAATCCCTTATAGGTACTCTAAAAACTCTAAAAGTGGTTAAGTATAATTATGTTGATTAGTAGTTTCAATCCCTTATAGGTACTCTAAAAACGTTTTCAATTTGGGACTGTAATATTTTATCCATTTCTTGTTTCAATCCCTTATAGGTACTCTAAAAACGAAGTGGTAGCAGTGGAAACTGCTATCTACTTCAAAAGTTTCAATCCCTTATAGGTACTCTAAAAACCCATCGAATATAGGATACATCACCTTCCCTAAAAAATCAATATTTAAGAAAATTCATAAAAAAATGCTAAAAATCAATCTTAGCCCGCTGTTTTCCTATAAACTTAAAAATCGTCGACCCCCGAGGTTTTTTACGCTATTGGAGGTCGAGACAATTTTTCAACAGCCTTGCATATCGCTCTGTTAAAGTTTTGTGTTGATATTTTATAGTTTACATCAATCTATGAATAAATTCCTCATAGGTATTCTAAAAACCCGCACCAGAAATACCTCTTATATCTATGTCCTCAACGTTTCAATTCCTCATAGTTATTCTAAAAACAAAAGGAATAACACAATTAACATAGAATTATTACAGTTTCAATTCCTCATAGGTACTCTAAAAACGCGCTAAAATTCTTAAAAATGCTAATCAAACTATTGAGTTTCAATTCCTTATAGGTACTCTAAAAACTAACATGTTATTTTGGATAGGAGTAGATAAAGCGTAGTTTCAATCCCTTATAGGTATTCTACAAACAATTAGTACCTTTTTTCTATACTACTATACGTAAGGAGTTTCAATCCCTTATAGGTATTCTACAAACCCGCAGTACAAAATAAATTAAATAGCAAAATAGGCTAGTTTCAATCCCTTATAGGTATTCTACAAACGGAATTGTCTTTTTCATTGTATCAGTTTCTTTGTGAGTTTCAATCCCTTATAGGTATTCTACAAACTATAACTCAGGAGCAAAGAGAAATTGAAGCTTGTTTGTTTCAATCCCTTATAGGTATTCTACAAACCTAGGCTTTGATGAAAACTTTACTATTATAGAAAAAGGTTTCAATCCCTTATAGGTATTCTACAAACCAATTCATGGGTATTTTAAAGATGCTCTTTTAATTGTGTTTCAATCCCTTATAGGTATTCTACAAACTTAGATATTGCCAAAGACGCTATTTTTGAATATCTGGTTTCAATCCCTTATAGGTATTCTACAAACCAGAGTTTTGCGAGTTCTTTTTGTGTAATTTCAGATTGTTTCAATCCCTTATAGGTATTCTACAAACGGATACTTGGAGGTTACCACAGTAACGCATATAAAGAGTTTCAATCCCTTATAGGTATTCTACAAACAGACTTTATTTTTTGGCATCCACCGTATGATGGAAGTTTCAATCCCTTATAGGTATTCTACAAACTCCAATATTTATCAGGCGTATTAGTTGCTTTATTAAGTTTCAATCCCTTATAGGTATTCTACAAACAAGACAGGCATAAAAATATTAGGTGGCTATCGTAGGTTTCAATCCCTTATAGGTATTCTACAAACGGAAAGCCAGCTTTAGAAGTATGTACTAAAAATTCAAGTTTCAATCCCTTATAGGTATTCTACAAACCCATCGAGTATAGAATACATCAGCTTCCCTAAAAAATCAATATTTAGGAAAATTCATAAAAAAATATAAAGAATCAATCTTAGCCCGCTATTTTCTTATAAACTTAAAAATCGTCGACCCTCGGGGTTTTTTACTCTATTGGAGGTCGACGATAATTTTTCAACAGCCTTGCATATCGCTCTGTTAAAGTTTTGTGTTGATATTTTACAGTTTACATCAATCTATGAATAAATTCCTTATAGGTACTCTAAAAACAGACCATAAAATAATAGAAGAAGCAAAACCTATTATGTTTCAATTCCTCATAGGTACTCTAAAAACTTCTTGTTTTCATATTTATCAATTATCTCTTCCCATGAGTTTCAATTCCTCATAGGTACTCTAAAAACTTACAAGTTACTTTGCAAGGTAGCAAAAGATGAATGTTGTTTCAATTCCTCATAAGTACTCTAAAAACTGCTAGTAGCTTTGTATTTAGAACCTATTGCTTTATTGTTTCAATTCCTTATAGGTATTCTAAAAACTTCAATTTATCTTGTTCTAGGATATTATAGTAGAGCTAGTTTCAATTCCTTATAGGTATTCTAAAAACAATATGTGTTGACATGTGTACACGAAAGATATATAAGTTTCAATTCCTTATAGGTATTCTAAAAACATAATCTTTTCACATTCAAAAAAAGATGTTATTAAAATGTTTCAATTCCTTATAGGTATTCTAAAAACTGTAGACAGTGGAAATAAAGTTGTTGGGTATAATAGTTTCAATTCCTTATAGGTATTCTAAAAACCCATCGAGTATAGGATACATCAGCCTTCTTAAAAAAGCAACTTTTAAGAAAGTTTTTGTAAAAATACTAAAAATCAATCTTAGCCCGCTATTTTCCTATGAACTAAAAAATCGTCGACCTCCGGGGTTTTTTACGCTATTGGAGGTCGACGACAATTTTTCAGTTAGATTTGCTTATTTCTTAATTTTTTTACTTCAGCAACAGAAAGTCCTATTTTCATTGCTATTGTTTCATCATCCAATACATCTAAAAAATTTCTTGCTATACTTATTCTCGCTTGCAAATCCCCTTCTTTTATTCCTTCTATTCTTCCACTTCTTTCTGCTGCTTTTATTTGTGCTCTATAATCCATGAGTGCTTTTAAATCATTCTCATATATTTCTCTTTCTTCTTTGCTCAAATACATTATATCAAGCTTTTCTATGGCTTTTTTTACTTCTTTATCCTCTGCGAGTTCTTCTGGAATATTGTCTTTATCAAGCTCATATGCCCTACTTAAAAATGCTATCCATCTATCCAAACCCATTTTTAAGTCTTTATAGTCCTTATTAAATTTATTTAACTCTATAAAATGCATTTCAAACATTGAAGTTTAATATTCAAAATAGTTTTTTCCTTATATGTATTCTAAAATCACATCGAATACAGCATACATCAGCTTTCTTAAAAAAGCAATATTTAAGCCAAGATACCAAAAAGCAATCTCAACGCGCTATTTTCCTATAAACTTAAAATTCGTCGACCCCTGGGTTTTTTACTCTATTAGGGGTCAACGACAATTTTTTAGTTAACTTGCATATTAAGTATTAAAATCATTTCAAGTATATAAACTTTTATATTATTTATTCCCAATTGCTATTATAAAACTTTTTTAACTATACTTAATTTAAAAGTAACAGCGGTATATGGTTCTACTCTTCCAATTTTAAATGTTCTAATATCTATCAAAGGAATTTTTTTAGCTTCACTTTCATTAAAATCACATTCACAGACCTTGTCTAAATTAAGTCCAAACTTTATAGACGCATTCTCAACTGGATTTTTAGAAGTATTATAAATTCTTAAAATCAAATCGTCTCCATCTTCAGCTTTTTTAATAGCACTTACAAGCAATCTATTATCGCTAATATTTATAAGAGATAACTTTTCACACTTTATTTTATTTATTTGATTTTCTACATGATTTGTAAGAGTATATATATTGTAATATTTTTATCCTCATCGGCTTCATCAACTATCAATTTATTTTGTACACAATATGGTTCATAATTAAATTCGTCAGCTTTTTGCACACTTCATTTAAAGTATTTGATTTATTGAACAATACTATGGAATACTCCGATATGTTTGTCCCACTGCACTGTGCTCCGCTGCATTCCATTTCTATTCCAGAAGCTCTTCCAGGTCTTATGGCTAATTCTCTTTTTCCAATAAAGCCTATCCCTCTAACCAAAGTAAGCGCAATAATATTATCATTTACACCCTCATAAATCTCATATTCTGTAATATCTTTATTTAACACGGCTAATCCATCGTTCCCCTCCGTTACGGCTACAAATTTTTGATTATGGTATATAGGCATAGGCTTTTCGGACCACTTCTGACTTACCCACATAGAATCATCCAGCTTATTGCTTCTTTTTATTACCCCAAATTGAGTTCCCGATAAAGAAAAATCATTTTTAACATTAGAATTAAACAAAACCCTTACTCTATGATCCATAGCCGTATTTTCAACAGTTGTTTTAACGTCTATTCTATTTATTTCACTGTAAAGCTTTATTTCCATTTCAATCGGCATTTTAACTTTTTCATTACTCCTCTTGCCATTATCACAAAGTTTTGCCGGAACTATCAAATTGTAATTAACCTTATAAATAGTTTGCACTTTCCCATCTTCTACAAGCTTTATCTCACCACCATTCAAACCAAGTGACGTTACAGCAAGGTCATCCTGAACAGGTGAAAAATTGTAGGTATCTCCTGCATCACCACAGTCCTCAAGAATATTAAGTTTATTATATTGAAGCCTTGCTTCCTTATCAAAAACATCCATTGTTCCATTAGAATAAAGCTTGATATTAAAAAACTTATTTTCAAAACAAACATTGTCTTCTTTTATAGTGCAACTTTGATTTTTTATTCTAATGTTATCGTTAGTTTCTCTAACTTCATACAGTAAAAATCCAAAATTATCCTTAAAATCTGCATAAAACGATATTTCAAATTTATTTAAAGTAGATGACAATTTACTCATTGACGCCCATATACCAAGTTTAGCAGAACTAATTTTTTGAAATTTGTTTACTTGATATTCAATGATTTTTCCATCTCCATCAAACAGTTGGAATTCATCAAAAGGTAAAATAATTTCAGCTTTTACTAACTGTTTTCCTTTAACCGCAGCGTTATTAAACGCAACTAAAACAAGTTTATCAGAATTAAGTTTCCTTACTATTGCTCTAGAATAAGTTTTAAGTAATGTTGTCCCTATATCCCTACATGAAGCAAATCTTTCATCTATTTTCTTATGAACATCATCTGTGCAGCAACCGCATATGCTGTCATGAGCTTGATTTTCTATTAAGTATTTCCATTGAAGTTTAATAAGTTCAGAAGGATACTCTGCGCCCAAAAGCCATCCTAAAGTGCATATAGGTTCTACATATCTCTCTATCAGTTTTTCTTCTCTGCCATTTTCTTTTTTTGATACATCCTTGTAGATGCCATACTTGTATGTGTCCTGCTGTCCTCAGGAGTTATTAATTCTCCTGTAAGCTCTGGAAGCTTATCCTTATTTGCTCTTATATCAAAAACAAAATCTTCCAAATTAGAATGAATATAATTTATATTTTTGTCTATTTTATTTAAGTGCTGCATATAATCTGGCATTTTAGGCTGAGGCCATTGATGGTCTATACCATTCATAACTAAAACACTCTCAGTACTTGCTCTCTTTTTTAATTTATTCATAAGTGGCAAAATTCTTTCATCAGCTGTATTATAATCATCTGGCAAAAAACAAGCATTAAAGTATCCTTCCTTAAGGTGGATTCCAATTATTGAACACCCATTAATACCTTTCCACATAAACTCATTGCTTTTTATTTTATATGAAGGAATTCCCCTCATTGCAACTAAATTATCTATGCCAAATCCCTTAAGTATCTGCGGCAGTTGGGCACTATGTCCAAAAGAATCAGGAAGGTATCCAACTTTCATGCACCTGCCAAATTTCTCTGCAGTTCTAATGCCAAGCATTAAATTTCTAATTAAAGCTTCACCATCTGGTGTAAATTCATCTGGCTGAATATACCAGGGTCCAACAATTATTCTTCCAGACTTAATTAGTTTTTTTAGCCTTTCCTCATTTTGAGGTTTTAACTCAAGATAATCATCAAGTATTACAGATTGAGCATCAAATAAAAATGACTTATAATTTTGATTCTTTTCCATAAGTTCTATAAGATTATCCATAAAGAAACAGAGTCTTACCCTAAAATGCTCAAAAGATTTGTACCATTCTCTGTCCCAATGCGTATGGCTAACGATATGTGCTTTTATCACCATTTTTCCTCCTTTTACCTGTAAAAATGTATTTAATTGTGTTATAATAATTTAAACCTAATTTTATTGTTCTAGTGGTACTTCTTTTTTTAATAAATTAGCTATAACCGCTGTTGTCACTACGCCTAAGACAATAGCTATTATATGAAGCAATGGTTTATTAACAAAAGGTATTACTAGAACAGTTTGTAAAAGAACTTTGCTTTCAACTCCGAGAGCTGCTGCAAAACCTGTAGTAAGCGCTGTTCCAATCATACATGCCGGTATTACTCTTAATGGATCTGCTAACGCAAATGGCAGTGCACCTTCTGTAATTCCACCTATACCAGTTATTAACGCAGTTTTTGCTGCCTCTTTTTCTCCTTCACTATATTTCTTTGGAGCAAGAAATGCTGCTAGAGCTAAACCTAATGGTGGTATTGAAATAGCTAAATATGCAGCCGATGAAGCACCATACAACTTTTGTGAATACAAGGCCACTGCCAAAGTGTAAGCAACTTTGTTTATAGGACCACCCATATCAAAAGCCATCATTCCACCAATAATAACCGCAAGCAGTACCTGGTTTCCACCGCTCATTCCTTTAAGCCATACTGTTAGAGTATTCATAAGACTTACTATAGGCGTTCCAACTACATACTGCAAAATAATTCCACAAATAAGTGTAGAAATTACAGGAATTATAACAAGTGACATAAGCGGCATTATACTATCTGGAGTTTTAATTTTCTTTAACTGTTCAACAAGAAAGCCCACCATAAGACCTACAACTATTCCTCCAAGAAAACCTGTACCCATCTTATTAGCCATAGTTCCTACAATAAAACCTGGTGCTAGCCCTGGTTTATCTGCAATTGAAAAAGCAATATAAGCAGCAATTACAGGAACAATAAGTCCTAGCCCAGCTTGCCCAAGATCTCTTATAAAAGATAGAAATGTGTTTTTCTCTGTCCATATGTTTTGTCCACCAAAAATAGTTGCTATTGACAATATAAGTCCGCCAGCAGTTACAATAGGTATCATGTAAGAAACACCTGTCATTAAATGCCTTCCAATTTTAATTTTTTTCATTGTACTTCCCCCTTAATAATTATTTATTTATGAGCTTTAAAGCATCATCAATAACTTTTTTAGGATTTCTAACTGCATCAGATACTCCAACTTCAAATACTGGCTTGTCTTTGAATCTATCTGTGCCATTTATTCTAGTATCACAAGCCAAAATAACTAAATCTGTGTCTTTTAAATCTTCTTCTGTAATTTTATTTTTTATTCCCAAACTTCCTTGAGATTCTACTTTTATTTCATATCCATCTTTTTCAGCTGCCTTTTTTAAAGCTGAAGCTGCCATATAAGTATGAGCTAATCCTGCTATACAAGCTGTTACTGCTGCTATTTTCATAATAATCATTCCTCCATTTTTATAAATTTAATATTTTAAGTAATTCTTCTTTTTCGCTTACATTTAATAAGTTCTTTACAAAATTATCATCTATAAGCTTTTCAGCTAATTTGGAAATTATAACAAGATGATCTGTACTAGCCTTTTCTTTTGGAACTGCAATAAGCATTACAATTGTTACAGGTTTACCATCCAAAGACTGCCAATCAACGTCGCTGCATTTTCCTATTGCTACACACGATTCCTTCACATAACTTGACTTTCCATGTGGAATTGCAATCATTTTTCCAAAACCCGTTGTACACTGGTTTTCTCTTTCAAACACATCTTCTGCAAAACCACTAATAGAATCAATTTTCCCTTGATCTTTTAACATTTTTACTAATTCTAATATCACCTCTTTTTTAGTTTTTCCTTTCAAGTTTAAATTTATCAATTCCTTGCTTGTTATGTCTGATATTTTCATTGCACTCTCCTCCATAAAATTAACTTATTGACGAAATTAACATTTTTAATAAACGCTTGCTTTCTATACCGCTGTACAATTCTTCAAATATACTTTCTGAATCATTATCAACACTTAAGTCAAATGCGCACAAAAACACTGTAGTAACTTTAAATCCATCCCATGCAATAGGTTTGTCCAGTGAAATTAATGCTATACATGGTTTTATTACAAAATCAGAACTTCCATGTGGTACAGCTACATCGTTAGAAACATAAGTACTTGACATCACCTCCCTTTTAATTACTGATTCTTCAAATTCTTTTGTAACATATCCTTTTTTTACAAGGTCACTTGAAACAAATTTTATAAGCTCATCTCTTGTCGCAAATTTTGCATTTTTATAAGTAACATCTTTTTTTATATATTTTTTTAAAACACTTTTCTTTTCCTTATGTGTTTTAATAAATGTAATTTCTTTCACTGCACTATCTATCTTTTCTATATCTTTTTCTGATAAAATTGGATTAACCTCTACAACTGTAATATCAATATTTATTTCAACAGGTACAGCTGCTATTATAAGCTCTGGTCTTTCTGCTTTATGAGAATTTTTCAGTTCACTTGCAAGCTTTTTTTGTGAAGTTAATTTAACTATATTAATTTCATTAAATCTTTTTTTTATTTGTATAGATAATAAATTTACTAAACCCATTCCACTGTTACATACCAAATAAGTGTTTATACTTCTTAAGCTTTTGTATTCGTTTTCTTCCATAATTCCCTGAATAAATAAAGCAATATATCCTGCATTATTTTCATCCATATTCAAATTGTAATTTTTATTTATTTCTTTTATAATTTCCAGTGACATATTAAAAGCATATGGATACGATATTTTTATTTCATTTAAAAATGGATTTACTATTTTAACTCCAAGCCTTACGCTTTTTACAGTAGATATTAAATGAAGTTTTAAGCTCAAAGCAAATTTATTATTTTCATGAAGATTTATATCGAATTCGTTTTCAATATAATTTATAACCAGCTTTGAAATTTCATAATATTCTTCTTCAGCATCATTAGAATCATAATTTCCAATAAAAATATCACTAGATTTAAATCTGTTGCCAATCAATATACGCGCTAAATTATACATTTCATTTTCATTGTAATTTACATGAAACTTTTCTTTAATTTTGGCAAATATGCTGAATGCAATTTTAAACTCATTCAAATCTTTTAGTTCTTTCTTTTCAACTTTTTTAATGAACTTATTTTTCTTTAGTCTTGACAGTATAATTACAAGATTAATCACAACATTTTCATGTTCCCTGCTTATAAGCAAATCATTATTAATTTCATATATCCCATTAATCACTTTTATGAGATAATGCACTTCTAATTTATTAATGTTGTCTAAATATGAATAAATATATTCTACACTACTGCCAATACTAAAATTTTTAGAGCTGCTTTTGCTTATCTGCGAAAACATAGCATATCTTATATTTATCTCCTCACCATCGAGCTTAATACCAACCCCTTTCTTTCTAGTTATCTTTAAATCATATTTGCAAAGCCAACTTTCTACAAATTCTAATGTTCTATAAGCAGTGGCATTTCCTATTATAAGCTCATCAGAAATGGATTTTATAGTAATTACGGAATCACTGTTATTGAGTAATTTAGCAATAATATATTCCTGTCGTTCCTTTGCCTCACTAAGATCTTTATCACCTTCCATAAACCGAATTATTTTTTCTTTATTACCGCTTGAATTTTCAATCCAAAAACCAACATTGGACTTTGAACTTAATTTGACATTAATTTGTTTTAAAAAGTATTTAATATAACTCATGTCAGTTTGAATTGTCCTAATAGAAACTCCAAATTTTTTACTTAGCTCTGAGGAACTTACAGGATTTTCATAATTCAATAAAGCATTTAAAATATTTTTTTGCCTTTTTTTCATACTTATTTTCATCATACAAATTACTCCTAACTTTATTTACAATTAAATTTTAACATAGCTTTAATTATATGAAAAATGATATAATTTCATCAATGTAAACGAAATAAATGAAAAAGCTTTTGCTTTATTTTTAAGCAACTTTGTTTATTATATAGATAAACCGCTTCAACTATTGAAATTTATGTGCACCATAATGCCCAGAAGACGGTATTTTGTTACAAATAAATTTCAAGTTTCAAGGTGGTTTATCTTTATTCACTGCTTAACCTTGAACCTATATTATCATTACAAAAATGGGAAACAGCCTCTACATGCTGTTTCCCATTTACAATATCTTGATAGCTAAAATACTTAATCTGCTGTACGTTCCCTTGATTACTTTAAAAGCATTGAAATCCCCATATTCATAGCTTGAATAAGGACAGTACAATAAAAGAGAAAATCATTGAATAAAAGCCCAAAATTGATGTAATGTAATCAATATTAATGCCAAGCATTACCCTAATTGAAGCTGGATAATTACTAAGAAGCTTTTTAAATGCAAAGTCAACCTTTGGGTTTAGCCTGCGCATTCTTCAATCTCCAACCCTTTTTTATTTTTATATTATATTAACACAGATTTATGGATTTTGTATATTGAATGTTTTAAAAGATGTGAAGCTTAATATTGAAGATAATTTTATTCCTTATAGGCACTCTAAAAGCAATCTTACCTGGGGTTTGGGTCTCTGACCCATTATCCTTCTTAACCTTATTGTCATCTCTTTTTTCATTCAAAGTCTATTTCAATTCCTTATAGGCACTCTGAAAGCAATCTTACCCGGGGTTTGGGTCTCTGACCCATTATCCTTCTTAACCCTATTATCATCTCTTTTTTCATTACAAGTCTGTTTCAATTCCTTATAGGTACTCTGAAAGCAATCTTACTCGGGGTTTGGGTCTCTGACCCATTATCCTTCTTAACCCTATTATCATCTCTTTTTTCATTACAAGTCTGTTTCAATTCCTCATAGGTACTCTAAAAACTTCCTCATGAGTTTCTAATTTATCAGAAGTTTTAGTGTTTCAATTCCTCATAGGTACTCTAAAAACTATAGTTAAATAAAAAATGACTTAGAGCCATTATGAAGTTTCAATTCCTCATAGGTACTCTAAAAACATATAAAGCTGTTGTGTTGTTCCTACTGCTTCTTGCGCGTTTCAATTCCTCATAGGTACTCTAAAAACTGAAGGAAATAGAAAAGACTTTACAATCTCAAAAGGAGTTTCAATTCCTCATAGGTACTCTAAAAACGTCTCATGTCCATGTATATTAACTATAATTCCTCCATAGTTTCAATTCCTCATAGGTACTCTAAAAACCTCCTTCAGTTTCAGTAACCCAATTAACATCAAACGTGTTTCAATTCCTCATAGGTACTCTAAAAACGTGGACAAGTGGATATCGTTCACAGGCAGATTTTGAGTTTCAATTCCTCATAGGTACTCTAAAAACTTAAATATTCCACTTCCCATAGCCTTAATACCAGAAAGTTTCAATTCCTCATAGGTACTCTAAAAACTATACCCTTCAAGTTTTTTAGCAGCTGTATTAGCATAGTTTCAATTCCTCATAGGTACTCTAAAAACCATCATATGTAGAATTTATAGTTATATGCTCTGGATAGTTTCAATTCCTCATAGGTACTCTAAAAACCGGTTGGGCTGGTTGTGGCTATCACTACTTTGTAAAGTTTCAATTCCTCATAGGTACTCTAAAAACATATGATTCCAAGGAAGTAATAAAAAGGAATTGTAGTTTCAATTCCTCATAGGTACTCTAAAAACACATCGAGTATAGGATACATCAGCCTTCTCAAAAAAGCAACTTTTAAGAAAGTTTTTGTAAAAATACTAAAAATCAATCTTAGCCCGCTATTTTCCTATGAACTAAAAAATCGTCGACCCCCGGGGTTTTTTACGCTATTGGAGGTCGAGACAATTTTTCAGTTAGACTTACTTATTTCTTAATTTTTTTACTTCAGCAACCGAAAGTCCTACTTTCATTGCTATTGTTTCATCATCCAATACATCCAAAAGTTTCTTTGCTATATCTATTTTTTCTTGTAATTTACCTTCTTTTATTCCTTCTATCCTTCCAATTCTTTCGGCTGCTTTTATTTGTGCTCTATAATCCATTAGTGCTTTTAAATCATTCTCATATATTTCTCTTTCTTCTTTGCTCAAATACATTATATCAAGCTTTTCTATGGCTTTTTTCACTTCTCTATCCTCTGCCAGCTCTTCTGGAATATTGTCTTTATCAAGTTCATATGCTCTGCTTAAAAATGCTATCCACCTATCTAAACCTGTTTTTAAATCTTTATAATCTTTATTAAATTTATTTAATTCTATAAAATGCATTTCGAACATATTTGAAAATTCTTTTAAGGTTTTTGTGTTGTATATTTTAAATTCACTGTGAAATTCTTTTTCCTTTAAATAATTAAAATCAAGAATATTTATTGATATAGTTTTTCTTAACTTTTCATAATCTTCTCCACTTTCTATTTGGCTTGAATATACCTTTGACCAATAATAGAGTGCCCTCTTATCAAAAAATCCTGCTGTGATATTTGCATTTCTATGTCATACCATACCTCTTTATCATCTACTGCTTTTATATCAAGTATTGTCATTTTACCTTTTCTATAATCCGCTATATTGTATGGATTTTTTAATACTATATCTCTTATTCGCTCATTTTCATCTATTATTGAATTTATAAATGCTATTAATATGTCCTTATTTTCTTCGCTGCCAAAAAGCTTTTTAAATGCAAAGTCAACCTTTGGGTTTAGCCTGCACATATTCTTCACTCTCCAACCTTTTTATTTTTTATATTATATTAACACAAATCTGATAACTTTGTACATTGAATGTTTTAAAAGATATGAAATTTAATATTGAAGATGATTTTATTCCTTATAGGTGTTCTAAAAACAATACTACTCGGGATTTGGGTCTCTAACCCATTGTCTTTCTTAACCCTATTGTCATCTCTTTTTTCATTCAAAGTCTGTTTCAATTCCTTATAGGTACTCTAAAAACATGGCAAAATTGCTATTGATACTGCTTTTTTAGCTGAATTTCAATTCCTCATAGGTACTCTAAAAACCTTATATGAGTAGACCGCGAAAAAATCCCGATGATGTGTTTCAATTCCTCATAGGTACTCTAAAAACATAGTCTCTATGATAAATGAACAATTAAAAGATGTGTTTCAATTCCTCATAGGTACTCTAAAAACCCATCAAGTACAGCATACATCAGCTTTCTTAAAAAATCAATTTTTAAGAAAAATTTATAAAAAAATATAAAAAATCAATCTTAGCCCGCCATTTTCCTATAAACTAAAAAAATCGTCAACCCCGGTGTTTTTTACTCTATTGGGGGTCGACGACAAATTTTATTTTTTATTCATTTTTTATAAAAATTTCAATAAGATCTAGAAAATTATAAAAAGATAACAAGAGCATATTATTTCTTAGTTAACCGGTAACTTTTCAGATAATATTTCACAAATTCTTTTAACTTTTTTTGATTTTTTATCAACCTTACCTTTTTTAGAAACCTTATATTCCCACTTATCTTCTTCTTTAAAATATTTCTTAACAAATTTTGCAAGTACTATTTTATCTGAATCCTCTAATATATCAACATTTTGGTCATAAAATTTTATAATTTCATTATACTTTTTAGTTTCATCTTTTATTTGATTCAGCTTATATAATTTTATCTCAAAGCTACTCATACCTTCCGTTTCCTTTTTTAATTTTTCTTCTTCTTGTAACCTCCTTTTTAATTCCTCTGCTTCTTTCAATTCTCTTTCTATTCGCAATTTTTCCATTTGCTCTTGTCTTTCTTTTTCTTCTCTTAATTGCTTTTTAACTTCTTCTTTATCTATGTCAAAATATCCATATCCAACTGAAGTTTTGGCACCTATTCCATGAAAATTTAAAGCATCAATAAAATTATCTATCACAAATTCTTCTATAGTTTTTTTATTATGTTGATCATTTTCTTCCCATGCTACATTTAAAATACTTTTATCTATTGCTATATTAAATTGAAAAAGCAAATCTTCATTTTTATTTTTTTCTACTACCAAAAATGGTATCGGATTTGGCTCCTCTGAATCTAAAGGTTCAATTTCTCCATTATAGTACTTTCCATAATGCGGTGTCATGATATCTCTTTTTATTTGAAAATCATTACACGGAAAAGAATCCATAAAAATTACTTTTCCCGAAAGATTTTTATTATTCTTTAATTTTCCACCAAATATTAACAAGAACTCCTCTTTTGATATATCACTGTCTCCTTTTGAATCAAAATATTCTTGTATTACATAATTTCTAAGTATTCCCTTAATAGCTTGCCCTGGAATATATGGTATACCATACGTATGATGGAGTGTAATACCTGTTTCAAATACAGATTGATTTCCAAGTCCGACTATTAATTTGTCATTTACTTTCCCTTTAAAACTTATGCAATAAAATTTCTCATTTAAGCTATCCTTTATACTATTATTATTATTCTTTATATTTTTTAATATAGTTCTTTCATTTTCATTCATGCAATAGCTTTCATCTAAATTAAAAACATTAGTAAATTTATTTATTAAAAGAGATTTGTTCATATCTTTTCTTCTTGCTTGATTATCATATAAATAATTCATCATATTTCTATAAACATGATATTCTTTCATTTCAGGACGATCTTTATCTGCTTCCACTAAAACAACATCGTTTTTCTTATATTGTAAACTTTTTTTTAGTATTTTCTATATTATCACCATGCACAAAAGATATAATGTTTTTATTTGCTCCTTTTACTATTCTAACCTCCATTTTATCCTTCTCCTTCAATCATTCCATCAGCAAACCTTTTAATCCAGCCAAATAAGCTCATCATTTCCTTAGTTATTAACTTATATTGTGATTGATTTAATTCTGTAACTGCTTGTATATATTTTGCAATATTAATAGTGTTATATTTATCATCATTATCATTGATATCTATTTCATACTTTTCAAAATCTATTAAATTATTGATTTTATCATTCTCATAGTTCCATTTTATTATGTCATTTAAAATTTTATTATTATACTGTTTTTTTATAATATCTTCTTTTTTAGGATTTTCAATATTACTTTTAGATAAAACAAAAACCAAAGTATTTATAAAGCCGTTTTTCTGAATTAATGTAGATATCTTTTTTACTAAAGTTTTATATTTTTTATTATCAATATATTTATCATCTTTACCTTCTTCTACACATTTCATTGCAAAACTTGCTACATTAAGACTAGCATTCCTTAGATTTGACATCTTTATCGCCTACCTTACCTAATCTCTTTACAAAACCTTTTCCAATAGTAGCATCTCCACCGACTTGAAATACTTCATCTACAGTATTATTAAAATAGTTTAATATGTCTTCTGAGGTTTTCTTATTATTTTCATTGAAAGAAGGTGCTCCCAAAACCATAAAATACATTATGGTTTCAGCTGGCAAATATTCTTCTGTAAAAAGTCCTGTGCCTTCAGCTGCCCCTGTATTCACACTTATTTTATTTCTAGTAATTATTTCAGTATACATAGTAACCAAATCAATAAAATCTGAATCATTTAATATTACTATTCTATTAGTATCTAAATCATTTATAGTTTTAAATAGATTTTGCAAATTTATATTCATAGAACTTGCAGATTTTTCAAATATATATTCCTCTAAAATTATTTTTTCTTCCTCCGTATTATTAATGTATTCTGCAGAATTTACATTTATATTTAAGTCTACAGTAAATTTTTCATTTTGGAATTTTAAATCTTCTATCCATCTTTTTATAATATAAGGACAAGTTGCTAATTTAAATATATCTGTAGCTGATTTAACAGGGAAAAATAGCAATTTTGCATCTGTAAATCCTATTGCACTTGAATAATCTTCTCCATATTCTGGTCCAAATATAGTATATAAATCTTTTTTTAAATTATCATGTATTGTATTATCATTACTTTTAAATTTATTATATAAACTATGCTTTATTGATCCTTTTAAACTTGATGCCTCTATTTTAGGTATATTCGAATGTTTCTCCCTTTGTATCGGCATGTCCACACTTTCAAGCCCATCTCCTGCACCTGCATGAACTGGTGTAAGTGCTTTTATATATATGATTTCTTTATCTTTATACATTTTTATTTCTCCTCACATAATTGTATATTTTCTATTCAAGTAACCTTTTAATTTTTTCTTCACTTATTTCATCTATTGCTATAACATTTAGTTCCGCTGCTTCTGCCTCTCTTACAGCTTGTGATTGTTTTTTTAATTCATCATTTAGGCTTTCTTTATTTTGAATCTCACATCTATAGAGTGGTGATAATAATATTGGCATTCCAAATACACCAGCTAATCTATAAGTTGTATACTTGTTACTTTTGGCATTATCACCCTTCATTCCGCCCGATTTGCACTCAAAGTTTACAACCTTACCAGTATCCGTTAAAAGCACGACATCTAATTCATCTATGATATTACCATTTTTAGTTTTATCATCATCATTATCATATTTTTCAAAATAGGTTTTCAGGCTTGTCTCCATCTCTATTACTTTAGAATTATTTTTTACAATATCATATATTCTGTGAGCCGTTAATTTTTCAAATATATATCCTGCTGGATATGAACCGTAAATTTCATGAGATTCCAATATATCATATTTATTTCCTTGTATATCCTTATACTTTTCTTTAACTTTCTTAAATAATTCTTTTACATACTTAATTCTTTCTCTTGTATTATCTTTAGTATCTTTAGTATTTTTAATTGCATTTGAACCTAACAATAAATTTCTAAATGAGCCTTCATAGTCCTCGTTATCATATTTAAATTTTATTATTTCACATTTCTTATCTATAGTTCTGTTTGCATCTAATTCAATAATCTTATATAACTTTTGATAAAATTCATGTTCTTCAATGAATTTTTCATTAGTATCAAGACACAATTTACCTTTTTGTTTAAATTTAACTGTACTCTTCTCAAGATCTTTTGTTTTAAAACCAGTTAAATTTAATGCCGTTTCAAAAGTAATATCTTGTTTTCCATAATTAGAGCCAGTCTCGGATAATAATTTACCATCACAATCATTAACAATTAATTCTTCAGTATTTCCTTCAATGTATATCAACCTATCTTCTTCACGTTTTAAGCTTTTATCTTTAATTAACTCACTTATTGCTAAGGCTATTGTCCTTTGACCTCCTGTAACATGCCAATATATCTCTCCTTGAGACTTTTTTATTATCTGTGCATTTAATTTTTCCTTTAGTTTTTTTAAATTTTGTATATCTTCAATAGAAAGATTTATATCTTTCCATGAAGCTTTAACCTTAAATTCCTTGCATTCCTTCTTTAAATAGTCATCCCACTTATTTGGTTTTATATTAATATTAAATTTTTTATAGTATCATCGTTAAACGTTATATTAAATATTTTTTTAGGTTTACATGTTCTTATAATAAGAAAATTAGTTATTTGATTTAATGTTGAACATACAACCAAATTTTTAACTTCGTGTTCCATTTAGATACCTTCTTTCACTACTATATGTTCATTGAATCCTTTTGAATTTTCAGACTTTATTCTTAATTGTGAATTTTCATTTATAACTTCTATTAAAACAACTGTTCCTGCAGCATAACCTTTATACATTTTTCTTATTCCTGATTCCATATCAAATCCACCAATATAAATTGGTTTATCACTTGCTATTCCTAAAATTTTGATATCTTGTCCAAATGCTTTTTTAATATCTTCTTTAAAAAACGTATCACTTGTAAATATTACTTTATAAATACCTTGATTTAACTTTGTTACTTTTTTTTTTCAGTAAAATTTTTCATAAAATCATTTTCCATTTTTTCAAATCTACAAACTTTATTTTCTCCACCAAGTTTTAAATATCCCTTGTCCAGTTCTTGTATTTCTATTCCATTATAATTATCATTTAAATAGTTATAACAAATCTCATATTCAACCAAATATGACCAATTGTTATTTTCTTTAATATCATCTAAAAATTCTGTTTGTTCAATTTTGTAAAGCATACCTTCTTCTACAGATTTTGTTGCCTTGTCGATTTTAATTCCAACCTTATTATTTTTTATAAACACATCATTTTCATTTATTAATTCAATTTGTTGACTTATCTTATTTGAATACAAATCATTAATATCTTCTATATTTATATATTTATTACTTACCCTTTTATAATCACTATCTTCAGGTGATTGTAAAATTCTTTCATAAGATATAGAAGCTAATAATGCATTATCTACTTTCTTAAATTCACCAAAAACTTTTTTTTACCTTGCGAATTTATAAATAAATCCTTTGGTGCTGAGATGTATGCCATTTCAGTTGTATTGTTGTACAAATATACTTGATGTAACTCTAATAGCTCTTCATGATCATATTTTCCTTTCTTAAAAAACTCACTTCTAAATTCATCATTCTGACTTAAAATTGATGTAAATATAGCTCCAAAAAATACAGATGGGTAAGGAGTATTCTTACTTCTTATAAAATTATTCATTCCAAATTTAAATTGATTTCCATCTCCAAAAAAGTATTATCACACGGTTTTATATTTAAAAGCTTCATTGTATCACTACCTTTAATTTCTTATTCAAATTTAATTGAAGATAATTTTTCATTTATTTTAAGTACATTCATTATATTTTTGAAATCAACATATTCTTCATTAGATTTCATTTCTATACAATTTTCACTAATAACATTCTCTAAAAAATTAATTATTTCATCTATATATTTATTAATTTTTTCTTTTATATCTTTACTTTTATCTTCAATCATTTTACTTCTTAAAATCAATCGTTTAAATTCACAACTTACTATAGCACGAAAATCCCGTATTTCTTCAAAAGTAATATTATTAAAATTAAATTTTGACATTTCATTTTCAAAATTATTTATATATGAAAATGAAATATGCTTCTTTACAGAATCAAAATTTTCAACAATTCAAATAACATTCTTAATTTATTTTTCTTTAAATAACACGTTATTTCTTTTCCGTTATTTATTATATAATTTATGGAAACACCATTTTTACAAATATTATCTTCTTCATATCTTTTTTTAACATTCTCAAGTTCAATTCTAGTTTTACTTAAAGCATAACTCATAGGATCTTTACATTGTGCAATTGTAATGCTCATTGAATACGTCATTTCTTGATTAATTTCCTTATATTCTTCTTTAATTTTGCTTTGAACTTCTTTTTTAAATAAATCATCTATTATTTCTGCAACATTTATAATATCTTCATTAGGCAAAATGCCTAAAAAATCATCCCCACCAGAATATATAACATCACAACATGTGTCTCTTAATGCTTCTCTTAAACTTTTACCAAATATAATTAACTTTTTAGATATATTTTGCTGATAATCTTTTAACTGAGATCTGTCCTCTAAGTATTTTCCGCTTATCCATTTTCCCAAATTATCAATATCAAATTGGATAAAACAATACTCGTAACTTGGACATTTTATCTTTTCGCTTACTTCCTTGCCATCATAATAGAGCTTATTCATTTTTTCTTTGATACTTTTAAATATTCCGACACTTTTTATTAAATCTAATTCATCATTTTTCAAATCATCTTTAACTTGTATAAACTTCTTTGATTTCTTATTAACATTATCTAAACTTAACATTTTAATAATACTTTCTATTGTAACCTTGCTATAATATTTATCTTGCTGCTCTTTTTTAAATACTTCTCCTAAACTTTTAGTTATATTTTCTAATTCTTTTCTATTTTCTTCTTTCCACTTTTTTATAGCTAGTGAATAAATAGAAGATATACCTTCCCCGCTATATTTCCTCTTAAATAAACATAATGGACATAGTTCTTCATCTACGCTTAATCTATATTTCTGCCTTTCCTTATAATTAAAGTTTTGAGTGCAAATATTATGTTTTCCACATATCAAACATTTTTCACCACTATCTTGCTGATTCTGTTCAAATTCATATGTATTTTTTAAGCTTCTAATTAATCTTGTCAACTTTTCATAAGCCTCAACATATTTGCCTTCCTCTATTTTCTCTATTCCCCAAAACAAATAAAAATTTTCTTTAATATTGATCTTATATTCTACTTTTTCATTAGTAATAGGTATATTAAAGCAATTATATATTTTATTTTCTATGCTCTTCATATCAATCATTTTTTCTATATCTTTTATTTCGATAACCATATAATTTGAATAATCAACGCCACTTATATCTTTATGATTTGGATATATAAATTCACTTTTTGCATTTTCTTTAATGAGCTTAAATATTTTTTCCATAATATCAGATATAATTTTGCTGCTGCTTCGTAAATCTAAAAGTTTTCTTGATTCCTCTATATAAGTTTGTACAGGTCCTATTGTTATACCTAATAAATAATTCATCATTTTTTTCCTTTCCCTATTTTTATTAATTCTTCAACATATTTATTCACATAATCCTTATTAGCCTGTTGCTCATTTTCTCCTCTTATATTCAATTTGTTATATATATAATTATAATTTAATTCCTTTATAATCATGTATTTATTATCATCATTTTCCCAAAATGACACACATATTGGCGATGCAAATCTTTTTAATTGTTTATTACAATTTCCTAATACATTTTTATTAATCTTTTCTTTATTATCTATTTTTCAGTAAATCATTATACTCATATACTCTATCATGTGTTAACTGGGATATATTGCTTATTAATTGCAAATAATCTCTATCATTTTTAATATTAATTAATATTAATTTTTTTATTATACGGATAATTTAATTCATTGTTGACTTCTTGAAATTTCACCTCTAGCTCTGATATTTCAATTTTTCTCATTGAATATTCTCCATTTTTATATGTATCTTTTAATATATCTATCGGGTTTTTCTTTAACGTATCTTGATATTCATTCTTTCCATCTATCTTTATTTCATTAATTTTAAAAGAACCAAACCTTTTCTTGAGCGTCTTCCTATAGCCCCCATTATAGATACTTGCAATAGCAATTTTATATATATCTCTACATCGATATTTTTTTTACAAATCATATTTAACCAAACTTTAGTTGAACCCTTAATACACTTGATTGGATTAATTTTATCTTTCTTATGTGGCAAAATACATTCTTCATATATATTTTCACGTTTAATATTATCTTTAATCACAAATGATACAGGTGATTTTATAGAACTTTCTTTTTTAAAACTTTTATCTATATTAGATGTTGTACCAAATAAATATCCTTCTTTATTTCTCATATCATCTAAATTTTCAAAATAATATATTTCCCTAAATATACTTCTCATAAGTGATTTTAATTCTGTTATTCTAAATTCAACTACTTTTCTATCCCCATAACTAAACATTGGAGTTAAAACCTCTAATTCGATCTCTACTCTTTTCAATTACTTGATCCCACCT
Organism: Clostridium sp. DMHC 10; assembly: GCF_001270375.1. Lineage (NCBI taxonomy): Bacteria > Bacillati > Bacillota > Clostridia > Eubacteriales > Clostridiaceae > Clostridium > Clostridium sp. DMHC 10. The sequence continues at coordinate 24,028 of NZ_LGVB01000001.1, read as the reverse complement.
TTTTATTTGTCTGGCGTTGAAAAATCCATCTTCCACAATTAAACTTTTCTCACCGTTCCAACTTCTTGCACATTCATATCAACATTACTTATATCTTTCTACACTTTCCTAAATATTCCTCCAATTTAATTCAAATTATTGAAAATTATTTATATTACTACCAAAATTTTTAAAACTAAGATAATTTATAACATACAAATTCGACATAATACTTAATCATGTTATATTATTTCACACAAAAAACAAACTCCACTAATCTAAAATAATATTTTCATATTACTAAAGATTAGCAGAGTTTTTTTATCCACTTACGGTGAATAAAAAATTTAACGACTAATTCATTTTTATTCTCATCTATTCAATTTTTTCTCATATAATCCAGATGGTTCAGACATACAGTCAGTATCCATTCCCATTAATAATAATTTTTTTACAATTAAAATTTCTTTTTGCTGCTCTCCTTCTTTTATTCCTTCTATTCTTCCATTTCTTTCTGCTGCTTTTATGTCTAGAACTGTCATCTTACCTCTTCTATAATCCGCTATGTTGTATGAATTCTTCAATTTTATATCCTTTATTTGCTCATTTTTGTCTACTATTGAATTTATAAATGCTATTAATATGTCTTTATTTTCTTCACTTCCAAAAAGCTTTTAAATGCAAAGTCAACCTTCGGGTTTAGCCTGCACATACTCTTCACTCTCCAACCTTTTTTTATTTTTATATTATATTAACACAAATTTATGGATTTTGTATATTGAATGTTTTAAAAGATGTGAATTTTAATATTGACGATGATTTTATTCCTTATAGGTGTTCTAAAAACAATACTACTCGGGGTTTGGGTCTCTAACCCATTATCTTTCTTAACCCTATTGTCATCTCTTTTTCCATTACAAGTCTGTTTCAATTCCTTATAGATACTCTGAAAGCAATCTTACTCGGGGTTTGGGTCTCTGACCCATTATCCTTCTTAACCCTATTGTCATCTCTTTTTTCATTCAAAGTCTGTTTCAATCCCTTATAGGTACTCTAAAAACAAGAGTGCTGCCCTTGGTCCACTTTGCATTCTGAAAAGTTTCAATTCCTCATAGGTACTCTAAAAACGTAGATTTATACATACCATGTGCTAATGTTTTCTTTGGTTTCAATTCCTCATAGGTACTCTAAAAACCGGAGCATACAAAAGTAGATATAGTTTATTGCTAGAATGTTTCAATTCCTCATAGGTACTCTAAAAACTTTCATTCCATGTACGTTGTGTGCCTTGACAATCCAGTTTCAATTCCTCATAGGTACTCTAAAAACGGAATCTATACGGCAATTCTTTTGCATGGATAGACTAGTTTCAATTCCTCATAGGTACTCTAAAAACACTCTTTACAAAATGGTATGGCAAGCAAAGGAGTGATGTTTCAATTCCTCATAGGTACTCTAAAAACTCCAAATCATTTTTTATAGGCTGTGCATAGCTGCTATGTTTCAATTCCTCATAGGTACTCTAAAAACCAAAATAATTATTTTTATGGCTTTATAATTTTAGACAGTTTCAATTCCTCATAGGTACTCTAAAAACTTATTCAAATCAGAGTTTAACATATGGTTCACATACAAGTTTCAATTCCTCATAGGTACTCTAAAAACTAATTTATGTAAGAAATTTGTAGATTGGATACAAGGTAGTTTCAATTCCTCATAGGTACTCTAAAAACCAAACATTGTTTATTTTGAGTAGAAGAATCAATTAAGTTTCAATTCCTCATAGGTACTCTAAAAACAATCAATATCTAAAGTCATTTCATTAGGGAATCCTAGTTTCAATTCCTCATAGGTACTCTAAAAACTTTACTCCATTCATAGTTTCAATATATGAAATTTCTTGTTTCAATTCCTCATAGGTACTCTAAAAACTTATTTTTATTTATGGAAGTGAGAATATGAAATCAAGGTTTCAATTCCTCATAGGTACTCTAAAAACCCATCAAGTACAGCATACATCAGCTTTCTTGAAAAATCAATGTTTAAGAAAATTTATAAAAAAATATAAAAAATCAATCTTAGCCTGCCATTTTCCTATAAACTAAAAAATCGTCAACCCCCAGGGTTTTTTACTCTATTGGGGGTCGACGACAATTTTATTTTTTAATATCTATTGTGTTCAAAGCATTTTTCTACGCAACCAAAACCTTGAGAATTTTTAGAACCAAAGCCAGAATTATAACCTATGTTTATAAGCTCTTTTGAACCAGTTAGAATAAATTCACCATTCCATCCCTTTATAATTGTGCTTTTATAAACAATTATTTTTTCCTTTAGTTTGGAGTTTTTTAATGCCTTTATTTCAAAACTATCATCTGCTGGCATTTTGCCAAAAGCAGCTTCATATTTCTTTATCAGATTTTTTCTTACAAGCTCTGTAAATTCATTTTCATACGGACTGTAATAATAAGTTTTCTTTCTATCATCATTTTCAAAGGTACTATATATTACAATAGGTGATTTTGTATAAACTCTAACACCAGACTCAAGAATATTTTTTTCACATTTTATATCCTTTATGTGAACAATATTATTTCCAAGCCTTACTTCATCACTCATAATAATTCCATTAGCCAAATACGAAAGAAATTTATCATCCTGAGCTGCAACTTCAAGTTTCACTCTATCTTCATATGTTATTGTCTTTTCATTTCTATCTATAGAAAATTTACCTTGAAGCCTTGAAAAAGTGTAAAGTTTATAGGTTCGATTTCCAGCTTTATAGCCAAAGTCATGTATAAATTTTTGATAATTTTCATCACTTAGCCAATTTAAAATAACTGCTTGAACAATATGATTGTACTGCTGCGGTAATCTTAAAGGATTGTTAAATTCAAAGTTTATTGTTAGTCTCATTTTGCGCCAACTTTCTAAATAATATAAAAATATTAATTTTAGGCTTGTACTAATATTTTACTCATAAATCTATTGCTATTTATAATTCTTTCTATACCTAAAACTAATTTTTAATTTTTTATCATTAAAATCTTCTCTAATAACCCCTGCGTTTTTATACGAGTTTGAAATCTCGATTGCTTCCTTTAAATTTCTTATATGTACTCTAAAAACTTAATCAAGATTTGTGATACCATAGTTCAAGCATCATGTTTCAATTCCTTATAGGTACTCTAAAAGCATTGATGTTTGAGCTGAGAAGCCAGCTAACAGAGACAGTTTCAATTCCTTATAGGTACTCTAAAAACATTTACTCAAAAGAAAACAGAACTATTAGCAAAAATGGTTTCAATTCCTTATAGGTACTCTAAAAACTCTCACAGGAGTTGATTCAGATGGACAAGTACTTAGTTTCAATTCCTTATAGGTACTCTAAAAACCTCCTGCCACCTCATAGTCCTCACCATAGCTTTTCAAGTTTCAATTCCTTATAGGTACTCTAAAAACAAACTATAGCCTAAAAGAAGCACCAGAATTTAATAGTTTCAATTCCTTATAGGTACTCTAAAAACATTTTGCTGATCAACAACAAACTGTATGGCTTGTGTGTTTCAATTCCTTATAGGTACTCTAAAAACTGCTAAAATAGCAGTTGGAAATAGTGAACAGTTATTTAAGTTTCAATTCCTTATAGGTACTCTAAAAACTTAGCAAAAGAAGATGAGATTCCAGTATTAGGAGTAGGGTTTCAATTCCTTATAGGTACTCTAAAAACGTATCTACGCTAGGCTATGGCATGACAGGAAATGAAAGTTTCAATTCCTTATAGGTACTCTAAAAACAGCTTCATCATACTGGTTATCTCTCATGGATTGTTGGTTTCAATTCCTTATAGGTACTCTAAAAACTGAAAATTTATCTAGCTTACATAAGTTTGGTATTCCTAGTTTCAATTCCTTATAGGTACTCTAAAAACCCACCGAATATAGGATACATCAGCTTTCTCAAAAAAGCAACTTTTAATGAAACTTTCGTAAAAATACTAAAAACCAATCTCGGCCTGCTATTTTCCTATAAACTTAAAAATCGTCGACCCCCAAGGTTTTTACTCCATTAGGGGTCGACGACAATTTTTAGTTAACTTTCATATAGTATAGTTCTGTTAAAGTTTTTTATTAATGTTCTTACTCATTTTATCAATCTAACTACATTTTTTACTTATTTCTTAATCCCTTTATTTCATCAATAGAAAGTCCTACCTTTATTGCTATAGTTTCATCATCTAATACATCTAAAAAATTTCTTGCTATACTTATTCTCGCTTGCAAATCCCCTTCTTTTATTCCTTCTATTCTTCCACTTCTTTCTGCTGCTTTTATTTGTGCTCTATAATCCATGAGCGCCTTTAAATCATTCTCATATATTTCTCTTTCTTCTTTGCTCAAGTACATTATATCAAGCTTTTCTATAGCTTTTTTTACATCTTTATCCTCTGCCAGCTCTTCTGGAATATTGTCTTTATCAAGTTCATATGCTCTGCTTAAAAATGCTATCCACCTATCTAAACCTGTTTTTAATTCTTTATAATCCTTATTAAATTTATTTAATTCTATAAAATGCATTTCAAACATATTTGAAAATTCTTTCATAGTTTTTGTGTTATATATTTTAAATTCACTGTGAAAATCTTCTTCCTTTAAATAATTAAAATCCAATATATTTATGGATATAGTTTTCCTTAGTTTCTCATAATCTTCTCCACTTTCTATTTGGCTTGAATATACCTTTGACCAATAATAAAGTGCCCTCTTATCAAAGAAATCCTGCTGAGCTATCTGCATTTCTATGTCATACCATACATCTTTATCATCTACCGCTTTTATATCAAGTATTGTCATTTTGCCTTTTCTATAGTCTGCTATATTGTATGGATTTTTTAGTTCTATATCTTTAATTTGCTCATTTTCATCTATTATTGAATTTATAAATGCTATTAATATGTCTTTATTTTCCTCGCTGCCAAAAAGCTTTTTAAATGCAAAGTCAACCTTTGGGTTTAGCCTGCACATACTCTTCACTCTCCAACCTTTTTTATTTTTATATTATATTAACACAGATCAATGGATTTTGTATATTAAATTTATTTTAAAGATATAAATTTTCACATATATAATGCCTTAATCCTCATAGCTTCTCTAAAAAACTTATGTGAGGAGAAGAAGGCTAAAAAGTATTTTGGTTTTAATCACTTATAGGTACTCTAAAGACAAAGAATAATAAACCTTACATATGACATTCTTATTGTTTAAAACTTCAATAAAAACCATGAATACTGACATTAACATAGAATAAAACAAGAAATCTTACACAAAATAACATTGGAGGTGTAATACTATGGAAATAACATTATCACAAAAAGAAAGAATGTTACTAGAAGATCAAAAAAAGCATGAACAAATTTTGCATAGAAAAATATACTAATTATGCAAATCAAACAAAAGACAATAACTTGAAACAAATATTTAATGCGAATGGACAACAGGAAAAAACCCATCTTGATAGCATCAATCAATTATTAAGTGGTAAGATTCCTCAAATCAATCAGCAGCAGCAAAATCAAAGTTCAGGTCAAAATGCAAGCACTCAAAACCCAAATATAAGTATGAGCAATACACAAAACCGTAATTCTAGCAAGGCTGATACCGACATGTGTACAGATTTATTAATGACAGAAAAATATGTTTCAGGTGCTTACGATACCAGTATTTTTGAGTTTAGAGACACTAACGCTCGTGATGTACTAAATCATATACAAAAAGAAGAACAAAAACACGGAGAAGCCATATTTAAATATATGGAGAATAACGGTATGTACAATATTCAATAATTTTATTATTATACTACTATCAATTATAAACCATAAGAAAATCACCATATACTATCAGTATGGTGATTTCTTATCCAATCATCATTTTTTTATTTAAAATGAATAATAAGCCTTCCATCCTTATAGCTCGCACTTGCAATTTCTTTTGAATGAAGTTTTTGAGGAAGTACAAAGTTCCTCTTTTCATTTTTTATGGATACACTAAGTTCATCGCCGCGCTGGTATAAATCCAGGTGTTTTTTGTCAATAAAGGGTATGCTTATGGAAAAATCATAACCATCATCACATTTTTCTATTTCAAATATTTTTCCTTCAAATAATATATCACTGGGATTTGAGTCATTATAAATACGACTTCCAAGGTAAAGAAGTTTCTCATATTCTCTTACCTCACTATTCATAAGCTCCACTTTAAAAACAGGAATTGGACTAAAGCTTTCACATATGTCAGCTATACTTTCATTTTGGATATTAAGCCACTTTTCGAAATATCCACTGGCACTCTCCTTCGAAAACACTTTATTTATTATAACGGCATCAACATTAAAATCAAATAAGTGAAGGTAAGAAAAGCTTTTTTTAGCTTCCTTTATAACTATTTTTTCTGGAGTGGTTACTATCCTTATGCTAACCTTAGTTTTATCTAACATAAGCTTATGGAGATCATCAATTTTAAAATAAAGCTGGTCAAGCTCATCGAAAGTTTTGTCATCTGGCATTGGAATTTTCACAGTTTTCTCCACTACTGGCTTTGTTACCTTTGCCATCCTTCTCTTTATTGGAAATATCTTTTCCATCCACCATTTAAAAAGTTCTGGGAATTTTAAAAGGGACATTGTCTCACCAGTTGGCGCACAATCTACGATTAAAACATCGTATTTTCCTTCATCACTTATTTCCTTTATTTTAAGCAAGGCAAGAAGTTCATCAAAGCCTGGAAATACAAGAAGTTCCTCATTTTCTATGCTTTTAGCAGCTTTTGTAAATATAAGCTTTTGCATATACTCTTTTATATTTCCCCATTGAGCCTCATTTTCTAAAACCGTATCTATTTCCATAGCAAATAAATTTTCTTCTATTTCAAGAGGGGTATTTGAAAGTTTCTCATTAAAGGAATCCCCAAGACTGTGGGCCTGATCTGTACTCATTATAAGAACTTTCTTTCCTTCCTTTGCAATTTTCGAAGCTGTAGCAGCAGATATACTTGTCTTTCCAACGCCGCCCTTACCCGTATACAATATAATTCTCATCTTAATTTCTTCCTTTCTAATTTATGTGAACTTTCTTACATTCCTTAAGCTCTGATTTTTCATCCAATGACTCAAAAGCAATGTCCTTTAAGACATTTAAGGCATCCTTTTCGAAATCATCAATTTTCTTTTTTAATCCATCTGGCAATATTTCCTTAATTGCACTATACCTTAAAGCTTCAGCTTTTATGATCTTTTTTATAAATTCCTTATTCACTTACTTCACTCTCCTCATTAAAGTATATGGTTAAAATTCCATTATCGAATTTTGCTTTACTTACAGAATATCTTCTCATAACATCCGGCATTGGAATATTTCTCTTAAAGTTTCCTATTTTGATTATTAGCTCGTTATCCCCCTCATGAAGGTTTAGTTGCTGCTTTTCTGTAAATGGAACCTTTATAGTTAGTCCATAACCATCATCTAGTTTTTCAAAAACTTCACTTTGAGTTGTTTTTAAAACCTTAAATATATTTTTGTCCTTAAGTGAATCTTCCACTATTTTGTATAGACACTCAACTCCATTTATATCAACTGGATACCATCTTATTTTGTAGATTGGCATATTTGAAAAGGTATCTTCCAAGGTTTGCACATACTCTTTTTGTATTTCCTTCCACTTGTCAAAGAAGTTATTATCGATATCTTGTGGCAAAATTCTATTTATATAAAGCCCATCCACATTAAAATTGTAGAGATTTAAATACATATAATTTCTTTTTGTCTCATCTACAACCATTTTTTCAGGTATAGTTACGAGCCTAAGGCTGCATACTTCTCTGTCCTTAAGGAGTTTTTCAAGCTCGCCCAATTTCACGTATAACTTTTCTATCTCATTTAATGCAGTAGTATTTGGAAGTTCAAGCTTAAATGCGGCCTTTGAGATAGGTCTTAAAACCTTCACAGCAACCCTGCCTATTGGAAACAGCTTTTCCATGTACCAAGATAAAATTTCTGGAAGTCTCAAAAGCGAAAGTGTTTCTCCTGTTGGAGCGCAATCTACTATAATAAGATCATAGATATTTTCATCATATATTTCCTTGATTTTTAAAAGAGAAAATAGTTCCTCCATTCCTGGGAATACTACTATATCATCGAAAGCCTCCTCATCCTTGCTGTTTTTAAAACTCATCATTTTCTTAACAGCTTCTGAAATAGAACCATAATATCTTTGCAATTCATAATTTGGATCTATTTCAAGTGCCCAAAGATTTTTCTCTACCTCTTTAGGTTCTTTTTCTAATTCCTTCATAAATATATCACTTAAGTTGTGAGCCATATCTGTGCTTACTATTAAAGTTTTCATGCCTTCCTTTGCTGCTTTAACTGCATGTGCTGCTGCTGTACTTGTCTTGCCAACTCCACCTTTGCCTGTAAAAATTATAATCCTAGACATATTATCCCTCCATTCATTCCTTTTAAGAATTGTTCTTGTATCGAAGTATTATTTTTAAAAACAACTCAGTTTCCTGAGCTATTCGATAGTGAAAACATTGTGAAACTTAAACTGTGTATGTTCAAAAATTCTAATGTCCAAGGAATTTTGGTGCATACATAGTTTTTTAGTTGAACTGTTTTCACAATATAGTTATCTTTTTAATCTTTTTTCTGCTGCTTTTTGTATCCTTAGAATGCATACCTTCCATCAAAACGCTTCTTACCTTATTAAAAATACTTACTGCTGCTGACTTTTCATCTCCTGTAAGCTTTTCATAAACTTTTTTAGTAAATCCTAATATTATATCTTTTTCTTTATCTATGAATTCACTGCCTTTTGAGGTTAAAATTATTTCTACAATTCTTCTATCCTCCTTGCTTCTTATTCTTTCAACCATATTTTTCTTTTCTAATCTATTTATTACCCCAGTAGTTGTATTAAGTGGAGCATTTATGTACTTTGATATTTCTGTCATATTGGCTGTTTTGCATCTATGCAAAAAATATGAGCACCATAATTTCATTTTTAGAGTAATCCATAAAGGCACTATTCCATTTGTCAGGAAAAATTAAAAATTTAAATTCATCAATATATGAAAAAATTATTCCTTCAAAATCAATATTTCCATTAGATTTCACAATGTCACTTCCTTATTTAGTTCTTCTCACGAAGTATATTTTTATTCTAGCATCGAAGCATTTTTTTGTCAACAATAAAATTACAAAAACTCATTTAAAATAAATATTTTATATAAAGGATATGCAGTTTTGTTAAATACAATTTCTTACTTAGGTGAGATTTTTGCATAATTTGAAAAATAAAATTCATATTTTCATTTTTTATCTGCAATTTTTCATGCTTATGTACAGATTTATAATATATTTTTGACGTGTTTTTTCTATCACCTTCATCATTGTTAAACACGCCTAGATTAAAAAAAGTTATAATTAATTGCAGTTTTAATTTTGCATTTATCAATTAAGTGTCTATGAAAACGTTTATAATTATTACATTGTTAAAAATATCATGTTATACTTAAATTAATTAAATATTTATCATAGTAGTTTTTACACTTTATATACAAAATTATGATTCTGATGTCAATTTTGCATATTTTCATTTATTGATAGAAATATAGTGACTTTTTTTCCTTCATTTATGTATAATAAAGCTAAAGAAAAACAAATAAATTTTTAAATAGATAATTTTAAAATAAAAGGAGTTGTTTAATATGTCATTATTTTTATTAATAGGTTTAGTATTATTATTCTCAGTTTTATTTTCTAGCAATTCAGATGTTTACGATATCCCAGAAGAATTTCAAGCTTGCCCTGAAGTAGCAGAAATGAAGGCTTTCTATAATGATAGATACGAAGTTTTACTATAAAATCCACTTAAATACCTTTTTACTTAGCATTTGATTAGAAATTTAAATAAGTTTCTAAAAATCAATGCCTTTAATAATGTTTTATACAAATTTTATAAACTATTTATAAAATTGAAATACAATATATATTCCTATAATGTAAAATATTTTATTATGATTAGTCAAAGTAATATTAACCCAAGGAGGTTTATATATTGAATAAAAAAATTGAATTTAAAAAAGATACCATTGGAATATCATTGATTTTAATATTATCTGCTGTACTTAACTTTACAAATTTAGGCATTGAGGGGTATGCTAATACTTTTTATGCTGCTGGTGTAAAAAAGTATGCTAATGAACTTTAAAAATTTCTTTTTTGCTTCCTTTGATCCAGCGGGCTTTGTAAGCATTGATAAACCACCTGTAGGCTTTTGGATTCAAGCTATATGTGCAAAGGCATTTGGTTTTAGTGGATGGAACATAATTTTACCACAAGCCCTAGCAGGTGTGCTTTCCGTTGCTCTTATATATTATATTGTAAAAAAGTCCTTTGGAATTACCGCTGGATTAACTGCAGCATTATGCCTTGCGGTAACTCCAATATCAGTAGCAGCCGCTAGAAACAATACAATCGATAATTTACTTGTGTTATTTCTACTTCTCGGATGCTGGGCTGCCCTCACAGCTGCCGAAAAAGGAAAACTGAGTTATCTTATATTAAGTTTAGTTTTTGTAGGCATAGGCTTTAATATAAAAATGGTAGAGGCATATATGGTAGCTCCTGCCATATATATAACGTACCTTCTTGCATCAAACATGAGTTTAAAAAAGAGAATAAAGAACCTTACTTTAGGCACAATTGTACTTTTAGTAATTTCGCTATCTTGGGCTATAATTACAGATTTAATACCAGCAAATAATAGGCCTTATGTTGGCAGCAGTACTAACAACACAGTTATGCAGCTTATAATAGGTCATAATGGATTAGAGAGAATTGGTCTCGGCAGAAGAAATGGAAACAAAATCACAATATCACAAAGGACAGTCGAAAACATGAGCAACTTAAATAACATACAAAAAAGATTGAGGCAAACAAAATATAGAGATGGATTCAATCAATCAAATAATGGTATGAATTTTGGACGTAATTCGAATGCCGGCATATTTAGGTTGTTCGGAAATGGCAACATGTCGGACCAAATATCATGCTTTTACTATTTGCCATAATTGGATTTGCTGCTGCTGCAATAAAAGAAAAATTAAGAACTCCTTTTAACACAAGAAAAAAATTATCTTTAATATTATGGATCACGTGGCTAATACCTGAATTTATTTACTTTAGTTTTTCAAGAAATGTAACACATACCTACTATTTGACGACAATGGCACCTTCCATTGCAGCTTTAGTTGGAATTGGTTTATCCGCCATGTTAGCATTTTATAAGCAGCGGGGATCAAAATCCTGGTTCTTGCCAATTTCCCTTATTGCTAATGCATGTGTTGAAATACTTATTTTATCTTACAATTACAATATCTCAAAGGGATATAAGATTATAATTATATTGACAGCTATTTTATGTATTTTATCTTCAATAATATTGTGCATAATTAGCTTAACAAGTTCCAATACAAAAGCTTTAGATAAATTATTGATTAGCATCGCCTTTATAGGAATTTTAGCAGCACCTACAGTTTGGTCATTTACTCCAATGTTTTATAAAATGAATGGAAGCAGTCCATCCGCCGGGTTAGAACTTTCACGAAGCAATTATAACACCGAATCAAGTGTTGGCGGCAATTCAAAGCTTATAAAATTTTTAGAGAATAACAGAAAAGATGAAAAATACCTTGTTATGGTTCCTTCCGCTACATCTTATGGCTCAAATTTAATACTTGAAACTGGTGAACCTGTAATGGCACTTGGTGGCTTTAGTGGTTCAGACCCAATACTTACTTTAGATAAATTTAAAGAATTGGTTAATAAAGGCGAATTAAGATATGCTTTGATAAATATAAGTAACAACCGAAGCTTTGGAGAAAGTAATTCAAACAATAGCATTATGAATTGGATTAAAGAAAACGGCAAGACTATTCCTTCTAATCAATGGAAAGACTCCAATTCTTCAAGAAATCAGAGGCAAAGCGAAAAGTTTGGTGTATCAAACAATTCCACTCAATTATATGATTTAAAATCAAAATAAAAAATTCGTCGATCTCTTAAATTTTCATATAGAGGTCGACAAAAATTTTTTTACTGCTATTTTTTCTTTCTATAAACAAGGAAATGAAATATGACAGCAACAAATTGAAATGCAAAACCAACCACGCACACTCCATTCCATCCGCTGTGTTCAAAACTTATAGATGCTAGGTATGATCCAAATGCTCCTCCTATAAAATATGAGACCATAAAAACAGTATTTATTCTGCTTCTAGCTTCATCATTTAGTGCTTGTATTCTAGCCTGGTTAGAAACTTGACCAGTTTGATTTCCAAGATCAAGAAGTATAACTCCTGCTATTAATCCAAACAATTTATACCCAAAGAAAAAGAAAATCACATATGCTAATGTAGAAAGCACAACTCCAATTCCAACTGCAAATTTTGGAGATTTCTTGTCAGCCACCCTTCCTATTATAGGTGCTGCCGATGCTCCTACAACCCCTATAAGTCCAAAAAGACCTGCTTCTCTTGTACCCATATTGTACACGTTTGATTGAAGTAAAAAAACAAGTGATGTCCAAAATATACTGAAAGAGCCAAACATAAGCGCTCCATTTATTGCAGACTCTCTAAGTACACGTTCTTTTTTAATAATACCTGATATAGAAAATATAAGTTCTTTATATGAAAGCCTAGATGTAGGTTTACTTACAGGCATAAGGTATTTTATGAATACAGCTAACAAAAGCATTAAAAGTCCTGCAATAACATATACAGTTCTCCAGCCAAAAGCTTGCCCAACTATTCCACTAAAAACTCTAGAGAGTAATATTCCTATAAGAAGTCCGCTCATAACTGTTCCTATTATCTTTCCTCTCTCAGAAGGCTTGGCAAGTTGAGCTGCAAACGGAACTATGAGCTGCGGAATAATTGTAGTAAAACCAATAAAAAAAGATGCCACAAGAAGTGCAAAGTAATTTGGTGAGAATGCTACTGCCAAAAGAGCTATTGCCACAAATATAAGCATTTTAGTAATCAAAGAACGTCTTTCCTTCATATCTCCAAGTGGTACAAAGAAAAATAATCCAAGAGCGTATCCTATTTGAGTCAAGGTTACTACAAATCCCGCGCTGGATTCCGATATATCAAAAGCTTTTGTCACTTGAGTTAAAAGAGGCTGTATAAAATATAAATTTGCAACAGTTACCCCACAGGTTACTGCCATTACTAATACCACAAATCTAGTCAAATTAAATTCTTTTTCATTGTCTATGTTTTCTTTATTAATCATTATCGAATCTCCTTCTAAATATAGGTGCAGCTTACTTTGTATAGATACTATACATTCAACTTAAAATAAAAATACCAGTGTGGTATTTTATATGTTGGCTTTGAATCTTCTAAAAAATTCATACAGAAATTTTCTATCTTCTGTAGTAGAATCCTTTAATATTTCTGCTATCTTATGCTCATATTCCTCATGGTATTTTTTATGATTAGAGTAAGCAATTTCACCTTTTTCAGTCAGCTTAATAAAAAGCTTGCAGCTATTATCTTCACATGCCTCCTTACATATAAATCCTTTTGCTTCAAGCCTTTTAATTGTTTGAGATACTGCTCCTCTTGTTATATTCATTTTACGCGCTATACCAGAAATATGAAGATTTTTAACTACTGTAAATACTTTGCTTCAAGTTGTTCTAAAAGCTTCATGTATTTTTCTTGAATATTATTTTTCGATGATTCTTTTTCGAATTCTTCACATTCCTTATCAATTGTAGTTAGTGTTTCTTTACTTAATTTTCGATTAGCAAAAGTGTATACTGTGTTGTCTTCCTTTTCTATATGCCTATATAAAAGTTGCGTATATGCAACTGCATTTGCTATAACATCAACCTTACTTTCATCATCTCCATTTTTAACCCTTGAAAGCGCATTTTCAAGTTCCATCATATGGAGTCTTCCAAAATCGTGTTCTACCAACATTCCATATTTAATTAGTGTTTCAGCAACTCCGCCTATTTCGTCTACCATGCGATTAAACAAAAACTTTTCTTCTTTTCCATGATGCTGTTTATCTGCATAATTTCTTACAAAATCTATCATCTTTGCAAAGTCATCATAATCAATTTTATCTTCCTTTAAAACTCTATAACTTGCCTTTCTTAAAACCACTAACATTCTTTTTATATTCTTATGTTCATCTACCATAAGTTGAATACCATCCATAATAAGCACCTTCTTTTTAATTATAACTTCACTATATATTATTTATTTTGTGCACTAAATTTAAACCTATAGTTTGTTAATTAATTCTTTCTTTTTACAACAAGTATTTGATTCTTTTTTAAATTTAAAGTCCCAGTTATATTTAAATCTTGATTATTTCCATCAGACGAATATATCACTTGTGCATTCATTGAAGGTAATCCTGTACATTTAGAATCTTGATCACCATTTATCATTGTATATATTTCTTCTTTACCACTGCTCCTCTTAAACGCAAAAATATTACTCTTACCTTCATCAATATTCTCAAAACTTCCATTTCTTAAAGCTTCATTATTATTTCTAATCTTAATAAAAGTTTTATAAAAATTCAAGAGAGAATTTTTGTTTGCTTCTTGGACATTTACAGCGACTAAATTTTTATCATTATAAATTTCTTCCCAATAAGTATTTTTATTTTTGTCTTTATTGCTCCAAATAAATGGCTGTCTAATATTTTCATCAGGTTTTGCGCCAGTCATTCCTGTCTCTTCGCCATAATATATATAAGGAGTACCTGGTAAAGTTAAAAGAATCGCCGCTGCTTCTTTACATTTATCAACCGAGTTTAACCTGCTCATAACTCTCTCAAAATCATGATTGGATAGGAAAGTACTGTCATTATAGTCCTTATTCTTAGACTTGTAACTTTTATATACATCATTTATTTCAGTTCCAAGTTCGTTAATATTGTCATTCTTTACAGTGTCCAAAATATCCGTACTCAACTCAAAATCAAAACATGAATCAAGGGAAGTCATATAATTTGCCACAACATCTTTGTTATCTGAAACTTCTCCTACAGCAAAAGCACTCTTATTTACACCCTTAATGTATGTCTCAAATTCTTTCCACCACTGGAGATTCTTATTAGTATTGCCGTCATATATATGCTTCGCCGCATCTAATCTAAATCCATCTACCCCCATATTTAAATAATATTTTGCTATATTTTTTACTTCAGCTCTTACATTTTTATTATCATAATTTAAATCAGGCATACCTTGATCAAACATTGCATATAAAAAAAAAAAAAACTGTTATTCTTATACACCCAAGGCATTGTACCTATAGTAGAATGTTCATTAATTACTCCTTTATCATTTGTCCAATTATAATAATTTCTATATTTACTTTTTTTATTATTTGCAGATTCAATAAACATAGGATTTTTGCTGCTTGTATGATTAATTACTAAATCCATAAATACTGCAATATCTCTTTTATGCGCTTCATTAATAAGATTATAAAAATCATCCATAGTGCCATAATCTTGTTGAATTGAATAATAATCTGATATATCATACCCATGATAGCTTGGACTTGCATTTATAGGCATAAGCCAAATCCCTGATACTCCTAAATCTTTAAGATAATCTAGTTTTTCTGTTACTCCTTTTAGGTCACCAATACGATCCCCGTTACTATCGTTAAAAGCTCTTACAAAAATTTCATAAAACACTCTATCATTATATTTTTTATTTGTTACATATTTTTGAGCCGTATAAACCTTATGTGATACATTTAATAATTTACTATTTTTATTGTTGCTATATGAACTTTTCTTATGCTGAGTTAAAAATGCTAATGATATAAGAACTAACAATATAAGTCCCAATCCCATTGTCTTTTTCTTCATACATATTCCCCCTTATGCAATCGATTGCACAAAATTGCGTAGCAATAGCCACTTTAATAATTTATATCGTACCATCCTTAACAGGCTTTGTAAACATTTTCTTAATTTTATTCACTAATATAATATCCATCTACTAAAAGCCTAATCATAGACATTTTATTAAAATCATAATTCCGCGGTTTGTGAAAATGTTTACAATTACTTTTTTTTTAATAAATTGCTCCTTTATTTAAATTAACTGTAATCTTTATGCAATAGTTTTAACAAATTATGTTACAAATTATCATTTGCTTATAAAACTTGCATTTTTAAATTTGTTTCAAAAAACTAATGACTTTTTTTCTTGCATTTATGTATAATAATTATTGAAGGGAGTTGGTTAATATGTCTATATTATTATTAATAGGTTCAGTATTGTTATTATCGGTTTTATTTCCAGAAAACATAGATGTTTATAAAATTCCTAAGGAATTTCAAGATTGCCCTGAAGTGCAGCAAATGAAATCTTATTATGATGATAGATATGAATATTTATTTTAAATAGAGGCGTATACATACGCCTTTCTTTTTTATTTGGCTATGTTTTAAAGGACAATCTTCTTTTAAAACATAGCCTTTTATTTAAAAGAAAATCTTTCTCAATTAACTCTTTTTCAGTAATAAGTGCCAATAATTAATTTATCCTCAATTTCCACATTTTACTTTTACCACTTTTAATAAACTCCAATAGAACAATTGGTATTATTGCATTTTTTAATTTATTTGTTAAAAACTAATGACTTTTTTCCTTCATTTATGTATAATATAAGTGTACCAAATAATTGAAAAGTTAGTACGAATAGTGATACTTATAAAATTATTTTTAGTAAATGAAAGGGGCTGACTTATATGTCTATGTTATTATTAATAGGTTTAATATTATTATTATCAATTTTATTCCCTGAAAACGTAGATGTTTATGAGATTCCTAAAGAATTTCAAAATTGTCCTGAAATAGAGCAAATGAAAGTTTTTTATGAAGATAGATATATTTATTTATTTTAAAAAGGCGCCACTTGGACGCCCTTTTTTATAGTGTTGCTAAACTTAAAAGTTTACTTCTAGTATAATTATATTTTTCTCTTGAAAAATCAAATATAGTCCCATTGCTTAAAAATACAGTGTTTTCCACGATAAGTGAAGGGTCTCCTTCATTTAAATGTAGAAGCAAAGCTTCATCTTTATTTAACTTTTCGCAGCTTATTATCTTATCCGCAAATTTAATTTTTAATTTAAGATCATTTATTATATAGTCATATATTGATTTTTTACATATATCTTCATTCAAATATAAAATTATATCCTTATTAAAAAATGACTCTTCTATGGTAAATGGCTCATCATTCATATATCTTACACGTCTAACGTGATATAGCTTAGTATGAATTTTACATTTCATTTTTTCAGCCAGTTCATCATTTGCCTCAATTAAACTTAAATCCAAAAGCCTGCTAGTTAACTTATCCTTAGAAAAAGTCCTTGTAAGCCCGCTCATGTCCCACATTGGCACACATCCGGGTTTAGAAAATTCTCTTAAAAACACTCCACTTCCGTGAACTTGATATATATATCCTTTACCAACTAAAACCTCTATAGCTTTCCTTATAGTGTTTCTGCTGACATTAAACCTCTCCATTAGTTCTTCTTCGGTTGGAAGCTTTTTATCATAATCAAATTTTCCATCTAATATTTCTCTTTCAAGTTCCTCAATAACTGCACTATACTTTTTTATAATTCTTCTCCCCTTGTTTCAATTATATTTTTGTACCAATAGAAGGATAACTTTTTCTTTCTTGCTAGATTATTCTTGTGATCTACATATATAAAACCATACTGTTTTTTGTATCCATTTAACCAGCTTAATAAATCAATAACGGACCAAGCGTAATATCCCTTAAGGTTTATTCCTTCTTGGATTGCCTTTTTTACAACCTTTAGATGTTCTTTTATAAAATTAATTCTTGGAACATCTGCTATAACATCTTCTATTATTGGATCCTCATCACCTAGTCCATTTTCGGTAATATAGAGTTTAACATCTCCATATCTTTTCTTAAGCATCCTAAGTCCATCTAAGAAACCTTCCGGAGAAATTTCCCATCCCCATTTTGTATATACTTTATCCTTCATCATTACTGTTTTATAAACTCCATCGAAGGAAGGATTACCTGGAGCCCCAGTAGAATTTTCTCTATTTGCTTTAAACTCTTCTTCGGAATCAATCTTCATAACTCTTTTAGGCTGATAATAATTAAGTCCAATAAAATCATTTTTATCAGCTGATTCCTTAAGTAAATCCAATTCTTCCTTAGTCCAATCTGGTGTTAATCCTTTTTTCTTTAGCTCATCAACTACATATTTAGGATACTCACCTTTTAATATTGGATCATAGTACCAAAAAGTATCATAGTAATTTGCATGTTTTGCTGCAAATATGTTTTCTTCTTTATCATCAACACTAAACGCAGGATTAAATACATGAGTTATCCCAATTTCACCGTATTGTTTTAAACTTTTATATTTCTTTACAGCCTTAGCATGTGCCACAAATACATTATGTGTTGCCTCAAAATACTTTTTAACATCGTTAACAATACCAGGTGGATGTGCTCCTGCTAAATAACCATGCCCACAAAAAACTATAGTTTCATTAAAAGTTATCCAATGCTTAACTCTATCTCCAAATGCTCTAAAACATACCTCAGCATACTTATTAAAAGCATCTATAGTTCTCTTATTAGTCCATCCTCCCGCTTCTTCCAAAGTCTGTGGTAAATCCCAATGATACAGGGTGACGAAAGGAACTATTCCATACTTTAAGCATTCATCAATTAAATTGTTATAAAATTCAATTCCTTTCTCATTAACCTCACCATCACCATCTGGTATTATTCTTGACCATGAAATTGAAAATCTATAAGATTCCAGACCCATTTCTGCCATTAATTTAACATCTTCTTTATACCTATGATAATGATCTACAGCTACATCTCCATTTGTTCCCTCAAATGTCTTCCCTGGTATTTTGGAAAATACGTCCCAGTTGCTAACACCTTTGCCATCTTCATTCCATGCACCCTCTACCTGATAAGATGCAGAAGCAGCTCCAAACAAAAAATCCTTTGGAAATTTCATTTTCTTTCCTCCTTTAATTAGTATTAAAATTCATTGGTATGAATTAATTATATACTTATAAATTTTCAATGTAAAGCTTTTCTCATGCAAAAAAAATAGTTGAACAGGGGGACTATCCAACTACGATAAATATTCTTTTTAATTAATTCTTTGTTTTACTATGATTATATATTATCAGATTATTGTTACAATTTTATGAAGATAATAAATACAATTTATTAAATTGAAATTTACTCTTTTAAAGTACCCTTTCCAAAAAATCTTTAGTTCTTTTCTCTTTTGTATTTTTAAAGATTTGTTCTGGTGTACCTTCTTCTACTATTTTTCCTTCTGCCATAAATACAACTCTATCTGCAACCTCTCTAGCAAATCCCATTTCATGTGTAACAACTACCATTGTCATTCCTTCTTCTGCCAGTTCCTTCATTACATTTAGAACTTCACCAACAAGTTCAGGATCAAGAGCAGATGTAGGTTCATCAAAAAGCATTATATCAGGTTTCATACACAATGCCCTTGCTATAGCAACTCTTTGTTTTTGACCTCCTGAAAGTTTTGATGGATACATATCTGCCTTTTCAATAAGTCCAACTTTCTCAAGTAATTTTTTTGACCTTTCATATACTACCTCCTTGTTTTCCTTCTTAATAACTACTGGGGCTTCCATCACATTTTTTAAAACAGTCATATGGGGAAAAAGGTTAAAGCTTTGAAAAACCATTCCCATTTTTATTGTTATCTTTCTTAAATGCTCTCTATTCTTAAATTTAACTTCTTCTCCCTCTATAAAAACCTTACCACCATTTGGTTCTTCAAGATGATTAAGACATCGCAAAAATGTAGATTTTCCAGAACCTGATGGTCCTATTATTACAACAACCTCACCTTTTTTAACATTCAAATTCAAGTTTTCAAATACAGTTAGATTATTAAAACTTTTAGTTAAATTTTCAACTCTTATCATATAATCCTTTGTTAAATCATTTACTGCTTCCATTTTACTTCCTCCTATTCATTTGCATTAGTATATAGCCAATTTCTTCTCAATCATTCCATAAACTTTAGTAAATATAGTCGTTAATAGAAGATAAAAAATTGCTGCAAGTGAAAATGGTTCAACAAGCTTAAAAGTAGTAGAATATACCTGTTGTGCTTGTCTCATAAGTTCTGCTAAAGATATTGCAGATACCAATGAAGTATCTTTGAGCATGGAAACGGATAAGTTTCCTACTGCAGGAAGTATTACCCTTATAGTTTGTGGTAATATTATTTTCGTCATAGTCTGAACATATGTAAATCCAAGAGCTTTAGATGCTTCAAACTGTCCCGTATCTATTGAAATAATTCCACCTCTTATAGCTTCTGCCATATATGCAGCTAAATTTAAGCTTAGTGATAAAGCGCCAGCAGCAAAAGGACTAAGTTCTAAGCCAATACCAGGCATTGCAAAATATATAAACATTACCTGCAAAAGCAGTGGGGTTCCTCTGAAAAACCATATATAAAAGCTTGAAAAAAAGTTAAGTATCTTAATGTGTGATATTTTAAATAACGCTAAGAAAATTCCAATTAGTGTTCCAAATATAAGTGCTGAAATTGCCAATTCTACTGTAATAAGAGTACCTTGTAAAAACAATGGAAAAATTTTTGAGAAAACACTGAAATCCATATATTTTACCTCCTTAAAATACTTTCTCATGTTATTCTTTAGCTTTGTTTTAAGCAGGCGTACATTTTACACTTGTTTAAAACATAGCTTACTATTTAAAATATTCTCTCTTACTACTAAAATGTTTATAGTAAAAGAGAATAAGGGGAAAACTTTTTTTAATTTTACTTGTACAAATCAGTTCCAAACCATCTTATTGAAAGCTTTGAGAAAGTTCCATCAGCTTTCATTTTATCTAAAACTTTTTGAACTTTGTTATTTAATGCTGTATTTCCTTTAGTATATGCAATACCAACATTTTGAGATGCTATCGGCTTATCTAAAATCGCATCAAAACTAGCATCATTTTTCTTGTAATATGCAGCGATAGGACCTTCTGTTACAACAGCATCGAGTCTTCCATTTTTTAAATCAGTGTAGGCATCTGTTATTTTATTATAAGTCTTTATTTCCTTTAATCCACCCATTTTTTCAAGTGTAGCTTGATTTGCTGCTCCTATTTGACAACCTACTACTTTTCCTTTTAGATCATTTGCTGATTTTATAGATGTATTTCCACTTTTAACTGCTATAATTTCATCTAATTTAAAATAAGGTTTTGAAAAATCTATTTCTTTTTTTCTTGCATCTGTAATACACAAGGTTGATAAAATCGCATCATATTTCTTGGCTTTAAGTCCCATCATTATTCCATCCCATGCTGTTGGAACCCATTTAACTTTTACTCCTAATCTTTTTCCAACTTCTTCACCCATATCAATTTCAAAGCCTACTAATTTATTGTTATTCTTTTGATCCCTATATTCCATAGGTGGAAATGTATCGTCTACAGCAAGTGATATTTCTCCAGATTTTAAATACCCTGATGACTTATCTTGAGAGTTACTTGCTCCGCTTTTGCTGCATCCTGTTAATGCAGTAGCTGCTAAAACAAAGGTTAAAGCTAAAACTATAATTTTTTTCATCCTTAATCTCTCCCATACTCTTTATTTATACTAATTTTTTCTTATATTCTGTTATTCCTGCTAATACATATAGTGCCATCCATGAAGCTACATGGCTTGAAACATTATTTGCATCTTGAGGTGGATATATTTCAACAAAATCAAATCCAGCAACTCCCCTTGCTGCAATTCCATGAAGAAGATATGCAAGCTCAAAAGTAGTTAATCCACAAAAATCTGGAGGTCCACCTGGGTTGCAGGCTGCATCAAGTGCGTCGCTGCAAACAGTGATATATACCGCATCGGTTCCGTCTTTAACCACTTCCAAAATTTTATTCAAGGTTTCCTGTATTCCATTTAGTTTTACATCGAAACTTGTAATTACAGTAGCACCTTTTTCCTTAGCAAATTCCTGCTGTTTGGGGTTATTTCTAGGTCCTCTTATTCCCACATGAACTACATTTTTAGGATCTACATTATCCATTTCATAAATCCTATAAAGTGGAGAACATCTAGCATATTTTTCTTCTCCATACTTATCAAGATTATCGAGATGTGCATCGAAATGTACTACTCCAACTTTTCCTTTTACATTTTCACATATTGCCTTTGCATCTGCTGAAGCAATAGAATGGTCGCCTCCAAATATAATTGGTATTGAGCCTTTTGCTACTACTTCAGAAACTTTTTCTCTTATACTATCTAAAGATTTCTCTATTTTTCCCGGATATACAACAGCGTCTCCATAATCAGCTGCCTTTATATAATCAAATATATCAAAACCTATCTCAGGTAAAAACCCACCATATCTAGTTGATGCTTGTCTAATTGTTTTTGTTGAAAGTTCACATCCAGAAAATGAGTTCCATGTAACAATACCTTCCCATGGTGCTCCAATTATTACAGCATCATATCCGTCTATCTCACTTTCTTCACTTATTACTGGAAGCCCCATAAAAGATGGAACCCCACTAAAAACCTCATTTATTTTTTTCCCCGGCACATAGCATATAGCTTATTCTCCATTAAAATTCCTCCTCATCTACTCTTATGTACTGCTCATACTTAAATTTTCTATTCAACATATTTTCCATTATTCATTCGATATTATCGAATTGCATTTTATAATATAAGATATCTTGATTACATTATACATTATTTTAGCGATTTTGCAACAATTTATTTTATATTTTATTAATTTATTATTTTTATGCTGCTTATTATTAAATATCATTTTTTTAAAATTTTAGTCATTATAAATTTTATTTCCTTTTTAAGCAAGAACATAGTATAATTATTTATTGAAATTAATTGTTTTAATGTGGATGTAATCACTATAAATAGAATAATCTTCATGAAGGGAAATGGGGAATAATGGCTGAAAAAAATTAATACAATCTATAAAAAGAGCATCAGATATACTGGACTGCTTTAATAATTCTAATAATGAAATGAGTTTAAAGGATATATGCGACAAAGTCGATTTAAAAAAGAGTACAGTATTCGGAATAATAAAAACTCTTGAAGAATGTTCATACATAATTCAAGATCCTCACACAAATAAATACAAACTAGGATTAAAATTTATAGAAAAATCAAGAATAGTATCAGAATCTATGGATATAAAAGCTATCGCTTTGCCGTACATAAAAACTTTAACTAATAAATTTAAAGAAACTTCTCATCTCTGTCTATATGAACAAAATTATGTATACTGTGTTGCCAATATTCAGTCAGATGAGGGTTTTTTGTTTATGAGCTCAAGGGAAGGCAATAAACTTCCTATATATGCTTCTGCTTCTGGAAAAGCTATTTTGTCTAACTTTTCTGATGAAAAAATTGCAGAAATTTTGAATAAAACTGAACTAAAAAAGCTTACTGAATACACAACTACAGATATAAAAAAGATAAAAGAGGATTTAAAAGATATACGTAAAAACTTCTATTCTCTCGAGGACGAGGAGACGGAGATAGGTGCATACAGTATAGCTGCCCCAATTAAAAATTATAATAATCAAGTTGCTGGAGCCATAAGTATGACGGGTCCTAAAACAAGGATGCAGGAAAAAAAGCTTTATATAATAGATGCATTATTATCAGCTTCTCTTTCTATATCAAAAGAGCTCGGTTATGATAATATAGAATAAATAAAAAAGGAGTGTCGCATTAAATTTATTTCTAACCGTAATTTATAAATATTGCGAAGTAACAATGCTTCGTCACATTAAAAAAATTCTATAAATCTAAACCTCAAAAATCATAAAATTCTAAGAGTTTTCAATAACTCACCTA